>JASFRY010000128.1:0-9312 GCA_050114675.1 Gemmatimonadota bacterium
GTTGGCGCGCTTCCCGAGCCCTGCCTTTGCAGGCTGACCGCCAGGGACCACCGGTCTACATGTACCCCACGTACGAGCGGATCTGGCACTGGCTCCAGGCGCTGGCCATCATCGCCCTGCTTCTCACCGGAATCGAGATCCACGTGACGCGTACCGGCATCGTGGACTTCGCCGTGGCCGTTCGCCTGCACAATATCCTCGGCTTCGTCGTGGTGGGTAACGCCATCTTCGCGGCGCTCTATCACCTCGCCAGCGGGGAGATCCGGCAGTACCTCCCCCGGCCAAGGGGCTTCTTCGCCCAGGCCATCGACCAGGCCAGCTTCTACCTGTCGGGGATCTTCCGCGGCCACGACCATCCCTTCGAGAAGAGCCCCGAGCGCAAGCTGAATCCCCTGCAGCAGGTGACGTACCTGGCCATCCTCAACGTCCTGCTGCCCCTGCAGATCGTCAGTGGCCTGCTCATGTGGGGCGCCCAGCGGTGGCCCGCCGTGGACGGAATGCTGGGCGGCCTCGTCTTCCTGGCTCCCGTGCATGCGCTGGGGGCCTGGGCGTTCGCCGCATTCCTGGTTCTGCACGTTTACCTCACCACCACGGGCGCGACACCCACCGCCAACATTCGGGCCATGGTCGGTGGCTGGGAGGGCGCCCCCACGGCGGAACGGAGGGCGGAATAGCCATGCGCACCTCACGAGAGAGCCGGCCCTATCTGAACCCCTACGTTGCCGGTGTCCTCCTGGGCGTAGTGCTTTTTCTCGCGTACTTCCTCACCGGTACGGGCCTGGGTGCGTCGGGTGGGATCGCCCGCGTCGTCGTAGCCGGCGAGGACATGGTCGCGCCACGGCACGTGGACCGGGTGGGCCACCTGGTGTCCATGGCCGGCGGGGAGAGCAACCCCCTGGACAACTGGATCGTGCTGGTGGCCCTGGGGACGCTCCTGGGCGGAGGGTTGAGCGCCTTCCTCAACGGGCGTCTCGAGGCGGAGACCCAGAAAGGTCCCCGGATCTCCAACCGCACGCGCTGGATCATGGCGGCGCTGGGGGGTGCCTTCATGGGGTTCGGCGCCCGCATGGCGCGCGGCTGCACCTCGGGCCAGGCGCTCTCCGGGGGAGCGGTGCTCTCGGTGGGGAGTTGGGCCTTCATGTTCGCGGTCTTCGCGGGCGGCTATCTCCTCGCGTACTTCGTGCGCCGGCTCTGGACCTGAGCGAAAAGGAGGAACGACATGATGGCTCCCTTTGCTCTCGTCGACGACCTGGGAAAGGCCGGCGCCTACGCTGTATACCTCCTTGTCGGAGTGGCCTTCGGCGCCACCCTCGAGCTGGCGGGCTTCGCGCGGTCCCCCAAGCTGGCCGCTCAGTTCTACCTCAAGGACATGACCGTCCTCAAGGTGATGTTCACCGGGATCGTCACGGCCATGGTCCTCATCTTCCTGGCCTCGGCCCTGGGGCTCCTGTCGTACAATGATCTCTACGTGAACCCGACGTACCTGTGGCCAGGCGTGGTGGGTGGTCTCGTCATGGGCGTAGGATTCATCCTGGGGGGGTTCTGTCCCGGGACGTCGCTCGTGGCGGCGGCGAGCCTCAAGATCGACGGGTGGTTCTTCTTCCTGGGTACCATGGCCGGAATCCTGGTCTTCGAGGAGACCGTGGGATTCTACGGCGGGTTCTGGTACTCCTCCTACATGGGCCGCTATACGCTGCCGGAGCTTCTTGGCCTGTCCACCGGCGCCACGGTCTTGCTCGTGGTGGTTTTCGCCGTGGTCGCGTTCGTGCTGGCGGGCAAGGCGGAGCGGGCGTTCGGAGACGGGATCTCCGACGCCCGCCCGGTTGGCCGGCGGTTGCTGCTGGCCGGAGGTGGGGTGGTGTTCGCCCTGGCGCTCCTGGTGGCGGTGCTGGGTCAGCCGTCACCCATGCAGAAGTGGGAGAGGATCGCGTCGAGCCGTGGCGTCGCCCTGGAGGAGCGTCAGGTGCAGATCGACGCCGGCGAGTTGATCCAGGTCGCCTCGAATCACGCGTTGAAGCTGGTCCTCCTGGACGTTCGTGATGAACGGGACTTCAACCTCTTCCACGTGGTGGACTCTCGCCGGGTCGACCTCGACGAGATCGGACGTAGGCCCCTGACCCGGGAGCTTCTCGATGAGCCCGCCAACGCCGTTGTGATCCTGGTGTCCAACGACGAGGGCCGCTCCACGGAGGCGTGGAAGATGCTCACGGGCGAGGGCATCCTCAACGTCTACATCCTGGCGGGCGGCATCAACGGATGGCTGGACCGCTTCGCGGTGAACGGCGCATGCGCCGGTTGCCGACGCATGGAAGCCTCGCCGGGCAACGACCAGCTCCGCTGGGCTTTCGACGCGGCGCTGGGCGCCAACCGGCCCATCGCCGATCCCGATCTGTTCGCGGACAAGGCCATGGTCTTCGCGCCCAAGGTGAAGTTGGAGGTCCGGCAGCGGCCGACGGGGGGATGCGGGTAGGCCCGGATCCCCGGTTGAGGGCTGCAGGGTCGCACGCATGTGGTGAAAGCGAGCCCAGGAGATGCGGTCGTCGGTCCACCCGGGTCGGGGACCGCCCCCGGGCTGCCAGGCGCGTGTAGGGAATTGCCCGACAGACGTTGGCAAGCCAGAAAGATATATTAATATATCAATGTCATGATGTGCTATATCCGCCACTCACGGATCGACTCCCATGAAGACCCGGCGCGTCATCTCCCTCACGGTGCTCCTGTCGTTCGTCTTCCTCTCTCTGTCCGGGGTGCTCCTGTTCCTCAGTCCCCAGGGCAGGGTCGCCTACTGGTCGCGCTGGACGCTGTTCGGCCTGACCAAAGACCAGTATTCGGCGGTTCACACCACCTTCATGGTCCTGTTCCTGGTGGTCGGGGTCTGGCACGCCGTGCTGAATTGGAAGCCCATCACGGGGTACCTGAAGAACCGGTCACGCCAGATCCGGATCCTGACGCCCGAGTTCGGCCTGGCCGCGGCCCTGACTCTGCTGTTCGTCACGGGCCCCCTCGTCGGCTTCTTCCCCTTCCGCCAGTTCCTGGACGCCGGCGAGGACGTGAAGGCTTACTGGGAGGCCAGCAGCGGCGCTCCACCGTGGGGCCACGCCGAGGAGAGCTCGCTGGCCCGATTCTGCCGCGGGATGGAGGATTTCGAGCGCCTGGAGAGCCGGCGGCTCATCGCCATCGACTGCGACGCGGTTCTCGGTGCCATGAGGGCCGAGAGCATCGAGGTGGCGAGCACGGACGAGCGCCTCGTCGACATTGCCGAGGCCAACGGTACCACTCCTCAGGCCTTGGCAGCGATTGTCATGGGCGTCGCCCGGGACGTCAGCCCCGAAGAAGCCGCGGCGCGTCTCCAGCCGGACGCGTCTCCGGCACGCTTCCAGCGGCCCTACTCGGGGCTGGGCCGCATGACCTTGGCTTCCTACGCCCAGGAGTACGGATACTCCCTGGCGGAGATCCAGAAGATCCTCGGAGACGCGGGCTACGCCCTGGATCCTGAGGCCACACTACGTGAGGAGGCCACCCGAGTCGGTACGGACCCGGAAGGCCTGATCGAGATTCTCAACGGCGAAGGCGTTGGCGCCGGCGCCTGACATTCCTAGGCAGGTATCAGATGAACGCGAGCGTAACATGGCATCACGGGCTGACCTTCACGGGCACGGCCGATACGGGCTTCACGATCCCGCTGGGCGGCGACCCAAAGGTCGGGGGTGACAACGACGGACTGCGTCCCATGGAGCTGATGGCCATGAGCCTGGCCGGATGCACCGGCATGGACGTGATCTCCATCCTTCGCAAGAAGAGGCAGGACGTCACCGCATTCGAGGTCAAAGTGCACGCCCAGCGTGCCGATCAGCATCCCAAGGTCTTCACCAGCGCCGTCATTGAGTACGAGGTTACGGGTCACGACATTAAGGAATCGGCCGTGACGCGATCCATCGAGCTCTCCGCGGAGACCTACTGTCCCGCCCAGGGAATGCTGGCGAAGCTCATGCCCATCCGACTGGACTACGTGATCTACGAAGGTGATGGGAAGGAAGATCGGCAGCTGGTCACCAGCGGCCAGGTCGACGTCGTGAGTGGTGCGGTGACGACAGCGGGGTGACCGGGATACCGCAGACGGAGGGGGCGGCCCAGAGGGAGAGGGCAACGTTCGGGAGAGGTCCAATGATGGACGATCCGATCCTTCGGCCCATGAACCTGGGAAATGTGCGTCTCCCCAATCGGGTGGTGATGACCACCGTCAAGTTGGGGTATGCCACACAGGCCGGCGAAGTCACGCCGCGGCATGTCGCCTTCTACGCGCGCCGTGCCGCCGCGGGAGTCGGTCTCCTCACCACCGAGCCCCTCTACGTGGAGAGGAACGGCAGGGAGCTGCCCACCCAGATGGGCATCCACGACGAGGCGCTGGTCCCCGGCCTCTCGGAGCTGACGGAGGCGGTGCACGCCGTCGGCGGCCGGATCATGGCACACGTCAATCACGCCGGCCGCGCCGCAAATCCGGGACTGGTGCCGGAGGGCGACCGGGTCTCGGCCTCCACCGTCCCCTGTCCCGCCAACGGCATCACGCCACGTCCGCTGAGCGCGCAGGAGATCGCCGATGTCGTCGGGGCCTTCGGTGATGCGGCCGGCCGGGTCCGCAAGGCCGGTTTCGATGCCATCGAGATCCCGTTCAGCCACGGCTACCTCATCCATCAGTTCCTCTCTCCCCACACGAACCGGCGGGACGACGACTACGGAGGCCCATTCGAGAACCGGATCCGCTTCGGCCTGGAGGTGCTGGGGGCTGTGAGGGCCGGGGTGGGGCCGGAGCTCCCGATCGTGGTGCGGATGAACGCCTCCGACTACCTGGACGGAGGGTTGGGCATCGAGGACGCGTTGGCGCTGGCCGGGAAGCTGGGTGAGCTCGACACGGCCGCCCTGAGCGTCACCTCGGGCACCATGTGCGAGTCCGTGCCCTTCTGTCTGTATCCCGCCGGAACGCCCAAGGCGCACCTTCTCCCCATGGCGTCTCGAATCAGGGAGGCTTCGGGGCTGCCGGTCATCGTTGCCGGTCGCATCCGCTCGCCGGACGTGGCGAGAGAAGCCTTGTGCGCGGGGCAGACCGACCTCGTCGGGCTGGGCCGCCCGCTCCTGGCCGACCCCGATTGGGTGCGGAAGACGCAGCGTGGGGAGGAAGACGCGATCCTGCTCTGCGCCGCGTGCCACCAGGGGTGCCTGGGAGAGCTGCGACAGGGGCGAGGTACCCACTGTCTGTTCAACCCGCTCACCGGCCGGGAATCGGAGGTTGCGGTCATCCCCGCCCAAACGCCGCGAAGGGTCGTCGTGGTGGGAGGGGGACCGGCGGGATTGGAGGCTGCACGGATCGCTGCACAGCGAGGCCACCGCGTCACCCTGTTCGAGGAGCGAGACCACCTCGGGGGCCAACTCCTCCTGGCGGGCCGGGTCCCGCACAAGGAGGGGTTCCTCGACGCGCTCCGGTACCTCGAGCTCACAGCGCGGCGGGCCGGCGCGGACATCCGGGTAGGCGCCCATGTGACGGCCGAGGAGGTCATGGCCCTTGGGCCGGACGCGGTCATCCTGGCCGCGGGAGGTATTCCCCTGTCTGTGGCCTTTCCCGGATTGGACACCACGCGGTGGGCGCTCGCGTCCCAGATCCTCGAAGGGGACGCCACGGTGCGGACACCCAACGTGCTCCTGGTAGGCGGTGGGTTGGTTGGGCTGGAGGCGGCGGAGTTTCTGGGCGCTGAAGGTCGGGAAGTGACGCTGGTGGAGATGCGGGAGGAGGTCGGCCCCGGATTGGACGTGCTCCCGAGAACCATGCTGCTCAACCGTCTAAGAGCCTTGGGCGTGGAGATCCACACACGCACGACCCTCACCCGCCTGACCCGGGACGCTGCCATTGCCGAGACGGACCATGGGGAGATCCGCATCCCGGTCGGCACCGTCGTGTTGGCCGTGGGCGTCCGCCCGAACAGGGCGTTGCTGGACGGTCTGGAAGGGAGCGGCCTGGAGCTACATGTGGTGGGGGACGCCCTGGAGCCCAGGGGAGTGGGCGAAGCCATCCGGGAGGGGTTCGAGGTGGCCCTCGGCCTGTAGCGGGTCGCGGAAGAAGACGGCGCTCGCAACCTGTCAGGCGGTGACCGTCCTTTCGTTCAGTCCTCCGGCTCGTCCCGCACGAACGCCGTCAGCGCACGGCGGACCGTGCCCGAGCACCCGTGCACTACGCGGATTCCGGCCGTCTCCAGCAGCACCGAGGCATTGGGCCCCGGCGAACCGGTGAGCACTACCTCTACGTCGCGATCCGCGATGATGCTCACCAGGCGCGTGCCTGCCCCGCCCGGCTCGTCGGCATAGGGATTGGGCAGAACCTCCACGCCCATGTCCACGCTGTCGACCACCAGGAGGTGGGAGCACCGACCGAACCTGGGTTCGACCGGCGATTCGAGAGTGCTCCCCTGCGCCGTGACGGCGATCTTCATGGTTGCGTCTCCTCTCCTGTCCCCCGGCTGTTCAGTCGCGCGGCGGTGGCCAGACGCGACGTCACCGTCGCCGTGCGAGCGCTGGAGCCGGAGTGCCGCGAGGCGTCAGCGACGTGTGGCAGGTGGAGCACTCTCGCAGCTCCGGCCGGTGCTGCCGTTCCGCCTCTTCCTCATGGCATGCCAAGCACGTCCCGTGCATGGCCTCCAGGTAGCTCCTTGCACGCGCCAGGTCCGTGGTCCCCTGGTCATACCCCTCGCTCCATTCCGTGTGACACTCCACGCACGGCATGGCCGTAGCGGCGGTCTTCGCCGAGCCCGCCGCGTGACACGACGCGCAGGAGCGATTCGACGGATGGGATCCCTCCAGGCCCAGGCTGTCCGCCACGGCCTGGATGTGGTAGGCGTGGTCGAAGATGAGTGTTTGCACGGCCATGTGACGATGGCAGCGCGCACACGGCGTCGTCGTGTCACCCGGAAGCGACATGTGATGACACGACTCGCACGAGGAATCACCGCCCAACCGCTCCTGGCAGGCCGCGTGCGGAAACTCGGTCAGGACTCCCGCCCGGTTCCCGTCGAGCCGCAGGCGCTCCCCGGTGACGTCCATCCTCGACGCCTGGTGAACCTCGGCCGGATGGGCTGTAGAGTAGGGGGGGTACATGCAGGCCCACGCCAGGGGCACGACCAGGACGGCGATGAGCGTCACCCTCTCCGGGCCACTGCTCAAAGCCCTCTGCCACACCCGGGAGAGGGAGTCGAACGAGACCCTGAATGCCGGTCTCACGGGCCTCGTCCCCGGTGGACGTGGGAAGAT
Source organism: Gemmatimonadota bacterium (assembly GCA_050114675.1). Classification (GTDB taxonomy): domain Bacteria; phylum Gemmatimonadota; class Gemmatimonadetes; order Longimicrobiales; family Gaopeijiaceae; genus SZUA-318. Next base: position 7,294 of record JASFRY010000128.1, read on the forward strand.
GGTGGTGTGCTCCACGAAGGCGAGGAACACCAACGCGGCCGCCGCCACCACTCCCAGAGACAGGGCCCACTCGGCGAGGGAAGGGAAATACACTTCGCCGGCGCTGCGGAAGTACCCGAAGATCCCTACGTCCACCCGGTTCAGCAGGAGTCCGGCGGAGGCGGAGAGGGCCGCAACGGTCAGGGCGGTCGGTGAAGAGCGGGATGCGGGGAGCCAGACGAGGAGAATGGGAATGACCGCGGTGACTACGATCTCGGTTCCGAAGAGCCAGCTTTCCCACGTACCCGCTGCCAGCGCCCTCCAGGGCCCGGCGTGGCTCACGTGGTAGACCTGCAGAACGAGGTAGACCGCGAGGATCCCCGTGGCGACCCTCGCCACCCCGGTGAGCATGGGCATGTCCCGGCCTGTTTCGCGGGCTCTGACGCCGTCGCCCCGGACCCGGGACCTGACGAGGATCAGCTCGCGCTCCACCGGCGTCGGTCCGAACACCGCCTCCCGGTCGTACCCGTGGGCGTGGAGGATCCGCACCAGGAGCAGGAACATGAGCCCTCCTGCCATGGCCGACAGGATGAAGAGCAGAGGCAGCAGGGAGGAGTACCACAGAGGATGCAGGCGCTGGGGTGTCACCAGGAAGAGGGAGCCCAGCGACGAGTGGTGCAGGGATGAGAGTGAGATGCCGACGACGACCACCCAGAAGGCGATGCGGTGCAGGATCCTGGTGGCCCTCTCGGCCTTGAGCTTCTCGAACACCGTTGGCGCCAGCTCGATGGCCGTGACCGTGAAGTAGAGGCTGACACACCAGAACACCTCGAAGAGGAACGAGTGCTCGTTCCACATGAGGAAGGGGTGCCAGAAGCGCCACGGGAGCCCGATGTCGAAGAGGAGGGCCAGGCACGAGCACCCGTAGCCCAGGAACGCCACCAGAATGGCGGGCTTCATGAGGGGACGATAGCGCTCCATTCGGAGCACGTAGACCAGGAAGCCCATGGTGAAGCCGCTCGTCGAGATGGCTACTCCGGCCACCATGTTGAAGATCTTCCAGAGTCCCCAGGGTACGGCGTCGCTCAGGTTGGTGGTGGCTCCCAGCCCGAACCACAGCCGGAAGACGCCCGCCACGAGCCCGGCCAACGCGAGGGCCCACAGGACGTCTTTCAGGGTGCGGATCCGGCCGTTCATCAGGCCTCCTCCCCACTCGACGTTCCGGTGCCATCGATGCGCATGGGCTCCCCCGCTCCCGTACCCGTGACCGCTTCCCTGGCGAGCCTCATGCGCCTGCGGATCACCCAGTTGAGCCCCACGAGACCGGCGGCGACACCGACCCCGATGAAGGGGGTCTTGGCGATGAGGGGCTCGGTGAGAGACGGGATCGGCGGCGTGCCCGGCCCCGGCCAGCCCATGGCATCCAGATCCACGTCCGAGACGTACAGAACCGACGTGCCCCCGAGCTCGTGCTCTCCCCAGACGCGAGGCAGATAGGCTCCTCGGCTTCGGGCGATGAGCTCGTGTGCCTCTCTCAACAGGCTGTCCCGCTCCCCGAAGCGTAGAGCCTCGTTGGGACAGGCTTCCACGCAGGCCGGCTCGAGTCCGTCGGCCTGCCGGTCCGCGCACATGTCGCATTTCTTCATGAACGGGATCGTTTCGTCCCATTCGTACCGGGGGATGTGGAAGGGGCAGGCCAGCATGCAGTACCGGCAGCCGATGCACTTCTCCGGGTCGTAGACGACCGGTCCCTCGGGCGTCTTGGTGATGCCTCCGACGAGGCACGCCGAAACGCAGCTCGGCTCCAGACAGTGCATGCAGCTCATCCGGGAGAACCTCCCGGTAGCGACCTGGGTGATGCTCAGCAGACGGTTCTCCGACAGGCCGTCCGCGCTGACGAGCCGGTCGATCTGCGCCTTCAATGGGTCTGCCCCGTTCTTCTCCACGCAGGCATCGACGCACCGCTCGCATCCCGTGCACCGGGTCACGTCCACCAGGATCGCCCGCATCAGATCTTCACCTCCTCCCCGTACAACGCCT
>JASFRY010000129.1:0-9309 GCA_050114675.1 Gemmatimonadota bacterium
CGCTTGGCCCAGTTGGCGAAGATCCAGCCCAAGACCAGCACGGCCAGCGCGCCGGCGATCTTCGGCGCCCACGCGGCCACGTTGGTGACGATGAGAGTGGTCAGGGTGTCGAGATTGGGCATTGGGGGCCCCCGGGTTCGGAGTCTCGTGGAGGCCGCCGCGGCCGGTGCGGAAAGAAGGGGCTCCAGCCCAGTGGCGGCCCACTCTCGGCCCCACGGCCTGGGGCCTTTCACCCGCTTACGCCTTGTGAGCGCGGAAGATCCGTCGCAGTGCCGATTTCTCTTTTCTCTTGCACGGGTCGGGTGTAATCCCCACAATGTGACCTCGTAATACTCACAATGTGAGGATCAAAGCGACGTGGGACTGGAGGATACGGCCCCACGCACCTGCCCATGGGGATGACGACGATGACGACGACGCTGCTCCTGGCCGCCCTGCTGCTTCCCTCCGAGCTTCTCCACCCTTCCGGTGAGCTCCCGGCCGCCGGACCCGGGACCGACGGCCCGGTCCAGGTGTCCCTGGGCGTCCTGGACGGGCACATGACCGTGCCGGTCCACACCGCCGACGGCACCGAGCTCACCTTCCTGGTCAGCACGGGCGCCGCCGTATCGGTACTCTCCGAGTCCGGAGCGGCACGGGCGGGCGATCAGGACCTCATGCTGGGGAGCATTCCCCTGGACATGCAGGGCAGCCAGACCCTGGAGGACGCACGCCTCACCGTGGGCGGCACGGTGGTGGACGGGATGGTGGGGATCAACACGCTCAACCGGTTCGACGTGCTCTTCGACGTGCCCGGAGGACGTATGGTCCTCAAACCCGTGGGTCCGTCGGTGTCGTGGGCCGGCGTCACCCTCTCACCCCCTATCCGCCTGAGGGTCTACCACGGGATCGTGCTGGCCCTGGACGTGGAGGTGCAGGGCCGTACCTACCCGGCCATGCTCGAGCTGGGCGCCCCGGCCCTTCTGGTGAATCAGCGCGTGCTGGACGAGACGGGCGTGGCCGACGGAGCCACGGCGGGCCTGGTCATGGGCGGGACTTCCTTCGACGACGTCCCCGTCCGGCTCAGCGACCATCCCACCATCGCCCGTTTCTCCCCGTCGGGGGACGGCTTCGTCATCGTAGGCACACCGCCCGCCCTGACCTGCCCCGTGGCCGTCAGCTGGGCCCACCGCGAGATGAGGACGTGCCTCCCATGAGCCAGGACCACCTCGGGGAGTTCGAGCAGATGATCCTCCTCTCCATCATGCGCCTGGGCAAGGAGGCCTACGGGCTCTCCATCAAGGACGAGCTGGAGTCGGTGGCGGGCCGCTCTCCCTCCAGCGGAGCCCTCTACACGACCCTGGACCGCATGGAGAAGAAGGGGTTCCTCGAGTCCTCGCCCGGGCCGGCTACCTCGGGGCGGGGGGGCCGCCCACGCCGCTACATCCGCGTCACGCCCGAGGGCCGCAAGATGCTCGCCCGGTCCCGCACCACCCTCCTCGCCCTGTGGGACGGACTGGAAGGGGCGTTGGACCGATGAGGGCCCCGACTCCGCTCCGCTGGCTGGAGCGAATCGCCGAATGGGCGCTCCCCCCGGGTCTCGCCGGACAGGGTGCCCTGGGCGACCTCGCCGAGGAGTTCCAGCGCCGCGCCGGCACCTCCGTCCTCCGGGCACACGCCTGGTACACGGGGCAGACCCTGTCCATCCTGGCGTACCGCGCCCTGGGGAGAGGCGAGGCGGGCGGGAACACGCGCGCTCCCGTCCTCATGGACGTCCGCTGGGCTTTCCGCCTGATCCGGAAGCACCCGGGCTTCACCCTGGGCGTGGTGGCGGTGCTGGGGCTCGGGCTCGGATCCAACCTGGCGGTCTTCTCGGTGGTGGACGGGACATTCCACAACACGAGCTGGTGGAAGCAGCCGGACCGGACCGTGGGGGTCTGGCCGGAGCGGCGCTGGTCCTTCGGGATGATGGAGCTCCTCCGCGACGAGCAGAGCGCCTTCCGTTCCCTGGGCGGATGGAAGGAGCTCGCCTACGCCCTGCGGACGTCCGACGGTGAGAGTCAGAGCGTCAACGGCGTTGCCATCACCCCCCAGCTGTTCAGGGAGCTGGCCAGCCAACCCGTTCTTGGCCGGGCCCTCTCCGACGAAGACGCGCTCCTGGGCGTCGAGCCCGTGGCGGTCCTGGGAGAGGCCCTGTGGAGGCGCTCTTTCGGCGCCGACCCGCGGGTGGTGGGCAGCACCGTGGACATCAGCGGCACCAAGGTGCGCGTCGTGGGAATCCAGGACGTGGGCAGCCGCGCCCCCGGGGGCAGGGCCGAGGTGTGGCTCCCCCTGGTCATGGACCCCCGCGACGACGACTACTTCAAGCAGGTCGACCTCGAGGTGGTGGGCGTCCTGGCCGACGGCGCCACCTTCGACGACGCCGACGACCAGGTGGACAGCTTCGACCACTACCTGGCCCGGATCTTTCCCACCTTCTTCCGTCCCGACTGGGACGACGGCCTGGTGCGCATCGACTGGGCCGGGGAGTCTCAGCGCAGGTTCATCTCGGTACCGCTGCTGTTGCTGCTGGGGGGCACCGGACTCCTCCTCCTGGTGACGGCGCTGAACGTGGGCAACCTGCTCCTCGGCCGCGCCATGGAACGCCGGGCGGAGCTGGCCGTCCGCGCCGCCATCGGGGCCGGCCGGGCTCGCATCGTCCACCAGCTCGTGGTGGAGGCGGCCGTGCTCACGGGCCTGGGCGTGATCGTGGCCCTTTCGGTGGCCGCGGCGGCAGGCCCCTGGATCGCCCGGCTCTTCGTGGGAGAAGCGGTGGTGGTGAGCAGCTCGGTGCTGACGCCCGCGGTGCTGCTGTTCTGCCTGACGGCCACGCTCGGCGCCTGGGTCGTGCTGGCCGGCGTGCCCGCGGCGCATTTTCTGCACGCCAACCGGTCCGGACTGTCTTTGCGACGGGGGTCCGGAACCACCGTCCAGCGGACGCTGGTGGCGGTGCAGGCGGCCCTGGCCACGCTCCTCCTGGTGTCGGCCACATTGCTCGTCGCCACCGTCCACAACCTCCGGAGCGTCCCCCTGGGGTTCGAGGCCGACGACCTCCTCACGATGGAGCTGTCTCCGCCGGAGGATCGCGTCGCCGACGCCGCCACGGGCCGGGGGCTCTACGACCGTCTGGTGGAGCGGGTGGCCGGGATCCCGGGCGTGCTGTCCGTAGGACTGACCGGATGGCTTCCGCTCCACGCCCGTGCCCCCGGCGCCCCGGTCAACCTCGAGGTGGCCCCGGTCTCCCAGGCCGAGGCCCGGAGCGCGCCCATGAATCTGGTGGACCCGGGCTTCTTCCGGGTCATGGGGCTGGAGCCGCTGGAGGGGCGTCTCCTGGGGTCGGAAGACCGGGGCAAGGGCATCGGCGCCGTGGTGGTGAACGAGACGCTGGCCGACCTGGTGTGGCCCGGCCGGTCCCCCGTGGGCCAGCGCATCGCCATCGATCCCCACATGTGGAACACGTACGTCCCCGTGGTCGGGGTCGTCCCCGACATCCGGTCCGACGAGCTGGCCGGGCCGCCCGAGCCCGCCATGTACGCGTCCATCTACGAACGCCCCGCCCGGGACGTCACGCTGGTGATCCGCACCGCCGGGAACGCCGACGGGATCATCCCGGCGGTTCGGCGGGCGGTGGGTGACGTGGACCCCCTGGTGCCCGTCCGCTCCGTGGCGTGGATGAACGACGTGGTGCGCGTGGCCTACTCCATCTCCTGGGTGGTCATGGGGCTGCTCCTCGTCCTGGCGGCCCTGGCCACCGGGCTGGGCGCCATCGGCATCTACGCCGCCCTCACCCAGCACGTGGCCACCACCCGCAGGGAGATCGGTGTGCGCCTGGCCCTGGGCGCCCGGCCCACCGAGGTCGTGGGACGCGTGGTCCGCTCGGGACTCGTCATGGCCGTGGCGGGAATCGTGGTGGGGTCGGTGGCCGCGGCGCTGTCGGTCCGGGTCCTGGAGTCCCTCCTCTTCGGAGTCTCCACCCTGGCCCCGTGGGCCTATGCCCTGCCCGCCCTGGCGCTGTGCATCACCGCCGTCGTGGCCGGGGGGCTGCCGGCCTTCCGGGCCGGGAGGCTCCCTCCGTCGGAGGTGCTCCGAAGCGAATAGCCGCCGCTACTCCGCCGGAAACGCCTCCGCCAGCTTGCTCAAGCGCTCGAAGCGGTTCCGACATGCCGCCCTGGTGGTGTCCAGGTCCAGCTCGTCCTCGCGGAAGCGGCGCTGCCTCCGGAAGTACTCGGCCGGATCGGCCCAGTCCGGCTCGACGTTGATCCGGTAGCGCTCGCCGTCGAAGACCTCGTACAGGGGAAAGAGCCCCGAGCGAACGGCCAGACGCACCAGCTCCACCGAGTCGGCCGGCTCCGATTTCCACCCCGTGGGGCAGGGGGAGTGCATGAGGAGGAACTTCATCCCCCGTGTCTCGAACGCCTTGAGCAGCTTGCGGCGGAAGTCGGCGGGATGGGCGATGGAGAGGGTGGCGGCATAGGGGATCCCGTGGGCCGCCATGATGGAGACGATGTCCTTCTTGGCCTCCCGCTTTCCCGTCGGCGTCGTGGTGGTGCGGGCGCCGGGAGGTGTGGCCGAGGAGCGCTGGCCGCCGGTGTTCCCGTAGATCTCGTTGTCGTAGCAGATGTAGACGATGTCCTCGTTCCGTTCGGCGGCCGCCGACAGGGTGGCCAGGCCGATGTCGTAGGTCCCCCCGTCGCCGGCCCAGCAGATGACCTGGCCCTTCTCCTGGTTCAGGTCGCGGATGGCCGCCAGGCCCGAAGCGACCGCTGCGGCCGCCGCGAACGTGGTTGCCACGGTGGGCACGCCATAGCTCGACGTGGGGAACGCGCCCGCCGCCACGATGCCGCAGCAGGCGGGAATGGACAGCATGCACGTCTCGCCGGCTTCCGCCAGGGCCCGGCCCACCATGGTGAGCCCGATGCTCATGCCGCACCCGCCGCAGTTGGTGTTGCCGGCGCGGAGCAGGCACTCGTCGGTGCACGGGATGTCGGGGAGGGAGGTGAACGCGCCCAGGTCGCCGGACTTCTCGAGCACGGTGCTCATGCCACCACCTCCTTCTCCGCCATGTCGATCCAGATCGGGGCGTCGGCCTTCTCGCGCGCCCCGAGGTCGTCCACGAGCTTGTCCACCGTCTCGGGCGTCACGTCCCCTCCGCCGATCCCCAGCAGGTAGTCCTGGATGAGGAGCTCCTCCCGGTGTCCCTGGAAGGCGGCCCGGACGTCCTGCCACCAGACGCCGCCCATGCCCGCCGCGTAGTCACGGTCCAGCACGCCGATCCGCGACGCGTTGGCGCATGCGCGGCGCAGCTCCGACTCGGGGAAGGGACGGAACATGCGCATCTTCAGCAGGCCGACCTTCTCCCCCGCCTCGCGGCGGCGCCTCACCACCTCCCGCGCCGTGGTGGCGATGGTTGCCGAGGCCACCAGGATGATGTCGGCGTCCTCGGTCTCGAAGGCGTCGAACGCCGCGCCGGGATCCCGCCCGAACACGTCCTGGAACGCACCGCGGCATTCGTCGTACACAGCGGGCACCTGCTCCATGGCCTCCTGGATCTCCAGGCGGTGGGAGGTGGTGGCGTCGGGCCACACCATGCTGCCCACGGCGGTGGGGTGCGCGTGGTCCAGGCGGTGGGGAAGCTCCAGGTCGGGGAGGAAGCGATCGGCCTGTTCCTGGTCCGCCAGGTCCGTCTCCCCCTGGGTGTGGGAGACGATGAAGGCGTCCATGCAGACCATCACGGGGAGGAGGATCCGGCGGTCCTCGGCCATGCGGAACGCCAGCAGCGTGAGGTCGTGGACCTCCTGGTTGTCGGCGGCATACAGCTGGATCCAGGGGAAGTCACGCAGCATGAGCGTGTCCCCCTGGTCGGCCCAGATGTTCCAGGGCGGTCCCAGCGTGCGGTTCACCGCCACCATCACGACGGGCAGACGGTAGAAGCCCGCCACCATGATGTTCTCCACCATGTAGGCCAGTCCGTTGGAGGAGCTGGCGGTGAAGGCCCGCGCCCCGGAGAGAGAGGCTCCGAGGGTCACGCCCATGGCGGAGTGCTCGCTCTCCACCGGCACCACCCGCCCCTTGCTGAACGGGAACGCGGCGACCCGCTCCACGATCTCGGTCTGGGGCGTGATGGGATAGATCCCGCACGCCGCGCCCCTGGCGGTGCGGTTGGCCTCGCCGGCCACGGACAGCGCGTGGCCTGCGGCGTGGTTCCCGGTGACGATTTCCAAAGGCATGATCGCTCTTCCTTGTACGGGTCGGGCGCGCCGGCGACCCACCGCCGCGGCACGCGCCGCTTCCTCTTCGCTCGTCTCTACAGCTGGCTCATGAACACCACGTTGCGCGGGCATTCGGTGACGCAGATCCCGCACCCCTTGCAATAGGCGTAGTCGAAGACCAGGTCGTGGCCCACACGCTTCAGCACGCCTTCGGGGCAGTAGGTGACACAGATGTCGCACTCGTTGCACACGCCGCACGAGAGGCACCGCTTGGCCTCGCTGGCGTCCGTGAGCCCGGCGTGGATCTCGTCGAAGGTCGAGATTCGTGCCCCGGGATCCAGGGCGGGTGCCGCGGTGGCGGGCGCCCGCTCGAAGAGATGCATGCGCAGCGCGTCGGTGCGGATCACCTCGTCGTGCCACTCGTCCACGTCGGAGCGCACACGGGCCTGGTCACCGGTGATGACCACGTCGCCGGTGAGCGTTTGGTGGATATGCAGCGCAGCGCGGCGTCCACTTCCGATGGCGGCCGCCACGGTCCCGTCGTTGGTGGCCAGGTCCCCCACGGCGTAGACCGGTGTCTCCAGGATGCCCAGGAGCTTCCGGCCCTCCCGCACCTCCGTCCCCTCGGGGAACACCGACAGGTCGGGAGACTGGCCCAGCGCCAGGATGACGCGGTGGCATCCCAGGGCGAAGTCCGAGTCGGGGATCTCCACCGGACGACGCCGGCCGGAGTCGTCGGGCTCGCCCAGCTCCATCCGCCGGCACACGAGGTGCTGCTCGCCCAGGTCGCCGTCGGCCTGGGACATGCGCTGGATGGCCACGGGCTGGGTGAGGAAGTCCATGACGACGCCCTCCTCCAGCGCCTCCTCGATCTCCTCGTGGATGGCGGGCATCTCGTTGCGCGTACGCCGATAGACCACGCGGACCGAGCTGGCCCCCAGGCGGAGCGCCGAACGGGCGGCGTCCATGGCCGTGTTGCCGCCACCGACCACGACCACGTCCTCGCCGTGCACGGGCACGGTCGAGCCACCGCGCACCCGGTCCAGGAAGTCGATGCCCTGCATGACCATGTCGTCGTCGCCCAGGCCCAGGCGCAGGCCGCGAAGCTCCTGGAGTCCCGTGGCCACCAGCACGGCGTCGTGGTTCCCCGCCACGGCGAGCAGGCGCTCCCGGTTCACGAACACGCCGGACACCACCTCTACGCCCAGATCCAGGATCCGGCTCACCTCCCGGTCGAGGACGTCGTGAGGAAGCCGGAACTCGGGGATGCCGGTACGAAGCAGCCCACCGAGCTCCGAGCCCGCCTCGTACAGGGTGACGCCGTAGCCGTAGAGGGCCAGGTGATAGGCCGCCGCCAGCCCGGCGGGGCCCGAGCCGATGACGGCCACCCGCTCGACGCGCCGCTCCGACGGCACCAGCGCCACGTTCCCCCGGTCGCCTGCGAAGCGCTCCAGCTCCCGGACGTTCACGGCCCCGTCCAGATCGATCCGGTTGCACGAGGCCATGCATGGGGCCGGGCAGACCCGACCGCAGGTGGCCGGGAAAGGCGTGGTGCGCAGGAGGATCTCCAGGGCGTCGTCGGTGCGGTCCTCGGCCAGGGCGTGGAGGAATCCCTGCACGTCGTTGCCGGCGGGGCACACGTGATTGCAGGGCGGCACGTACTGCTGGCGCTTGGGCTGCTCCGAGGCCCACCGGCCCGTCTTCACCTCGGGCATGTCACCGCCGGCTCCGTCCAGGAAGGAAGGCCAGCGATGGAATGCGGCCGGGCCCCGTCCCTGGCCGTTGGGACCGGCGGGGGGACGGGCGCCGTCTCTCATGACGACCTGCTCATAGGCGTCCGCGGCGGCCCGCTCGTTCCCTCCGCCGAAGCCCATGTGGTCCAGGGCGTCGAGCATCTCCTCCAGGGGGAAGCCCAGGATCCGTCCCACGGCGCCGGCGAGGGCCGTGTTCACGATGGGGACGCTGCGGGTGCCGAGCCCGTGAGCCCGGGCGATGGCCGTGGCGTCCACCGTGGCCACGCGGTTCTCCGGAAACCGCTCCGCCACGCTGTCGGCGTCGGCCTCCGTGTTCAGCACCACCCAGCCACCGGGCTTGAGCCCTCCGGTGATGGTGGGACCGATCAGCGTCGGATCCAGCACCACTACGTGATCGGGCTCGTAGATGAGGTTCCGGTTCGTGATGGTCTCGTCGTCCCACCGGCAGAAGGCCTGAACCGGAGCCCCCGAGCGCTCGGCGGCGTACAGCCCGAAGGCCTGGACCGACTTGCCGCGCAGGAAGCGCGACGTGGCGATGAGCTTGGCCAGGGTGACGCCCCCCTGACCGCCACGGCCGTGGATCCGAATCTCCACCATAGAAAACCCTCCTGTCGGGCGAGGAGGGTCGGGCCGCGGGGAGCGGCCAGGCAGGGCCCGGGCAGTGTCGTGTGAAACGGCTCCCTAAAGATGGCGCGAGGCCACCTCCGACGAAACGGGTGGGCGCTCGTTGGGGGGTGGTGTTACGCCAGAAGCCTCCAGACCTGCGTCACCAGAAAGCACACCGTGAAGCCCATGGCCAGGGGAAGCACGGTGGCCACGGTGGCCCAGCGAGCGCTCCCCGTCTCCTTGTAGATGGTGTAGATGGTCGTGGAGCACGGGTTATGGAGGAGGCTGAACACCATGAGGTTCACCGCCGTGAGGAGCGTCCATCCGCCGGCGCGCAGGAGGTCGCCCGTGGCGCTCACCGAGCCCGCATCGAACATGACCCCGGCGCCGGCCCCCGCGCTGGCGAGGCCGGCCGTGAGCACCGTGAGCATGAGCACCGTGGGAATCACGATCTCGTTGGCCGGGATGGCCACCACGTACGCCAGGAGGATCACGCCGTTCAGCCCGATGAGCAGGCCCAGCGGATTGAGCCATGCCACCAGGTATTCCGCCACGCTGGTACCCCCGACGTGGACGTTGGCCACCAGCCAGATGACGGCCCCCGCCGGCGCGGCGAACACCAGGGCGCGCCACAGCACGATGAGGGTCCTGTCGATGAGGGAGGTGTACAGCGTCTGGACGATCCTGGGCGGCCGGTAGGGTGGGAGCTCGAGGCTGAAGCT
>JASFRY010000130.1:0-9261 GCA_050114675.1 Gemmatimonadota bacterium
CCCCGGACCCCCATCTCCACCGTGCGGCAGCGCTTCTACATGGGATGGTGCTGGCCCGGCCTGGACCGGGAAGCGGTGCTCGCTCCTTTCCGCCGGATCCGGCCCGAGGTGGCCGTCCTCTACCAGACCTTCCCGTACCTGGACGAGGGCGTGGCCCGGGAGACGGTGGCGTACTTCGACCAGTTCTTCGATCTCATCTCCGATGGCGACCGCGCCCAGCGGCGCATGTTCCGCGACTGCCGGGAGCTGCCCGGATAGGATCCGCTCAGGGTGGCGGCCGGCCTGCAAGATCGGTGGGACGCCCACCGCTCAGCCCGTCCGCGGGCGGGCACGCCGCACCGCCGGACGGGCACCTCAGAAGACGTCCAGGTCCCGCCCCGACCGGAGGGGACCCGTGTAGCCGGCCGCCCGGATCTCGTCCACCAGTCCCTGGTCGTCGGTGCCCCAGAAGAGCTGGTGATACAGGACCAACAGCCCGGGATGGGCCCGTCGCGCCAGGTCGGCGAGCTCCACCGTGGAGGTGTGGAAAGCCGCGTGGTAGCGCTGCCACGCCGGCGGACGGCCCTTGAAGCGCTCGGCGCTGTAGACCTCGTGGACCAGAACGTCGCACCCGTCGCAGGCCTGCACGATGGCGTCGGTTGGGGCGGTGTCGCCGCTGATGACCACGGTCCGGTCCGGCCCCTCGAAGCGGTACGCATAGGCGTATTTCCACGAGCCGTGACGGACCTGCACGGCGTAGACCTTCATCAGATCGTCCTCGTACACCAGGCCAGGCTTCACCTCGTGGACCCGGGATTGGTAGCCGTCGGGGTTGGCGTCGTGGGGCTCCAACCCGTCGGTGCGGACGGCGATGTCCTCGCTCCATGCCTCACCGATGAGCCGCATCATGCGGGCGATGCCCGGCGGGCCGTACACCTGGAGAGGTGGCGCACGATCCAGCACCCAGGGCGTGAGGAGGAGGTCGGGGAGGCCCAGCGTGTGGTCCGAGTGGAGGTGGGTGATGAACACGCGCTCCAGCCGCGACGGCGCCAGCGCCGGGATGTGCAGGTCCCGGGCGGCCTGGGCGGCACGACGCACGATGCCGGTCCCCGCGTCCACGAGGTAGGCGCGGTCGTCCACCACGACGGCGGTGGCCGGCCCCTGTCGCTCCGGGTCCGCGTTCGGGGTGCCCGTGCCCAGGAGGACCACCCGGGTGCGGAGGCTCGGCGCACCCTGGGCCCCCGCCTGGTGCGGGACGAACACCCCGAGAATCGCGACGACCAGGAAGGCCGTGACCTTCCCCGCCCGGCTCCGTCCGATGACCCTCGTCATGAGATGCGCATCCTGTCGCTCCTCGAATCGTGGCAGACTGGTGGAGGGGCCGTCACCACGCCTCCACCCGGTTCTGGGCGGTGAAGAACAGCACGCGCTCCTTCACGGGCTCGCCGGTGAGGCGTGCCCAGGCCTCGGCGTACAGCTCCACCTGGCGCCGGTAGGACTCGAGGCGTCGGGGGAAGTCGGGATCCGTGCCCACGTCGGTCTTGTAGTCGGCGATGACCCAGCCGCCCCGCTCCCGGAACGCCAGGTCGATGACCCCCTCCAGCACCGACGGCACCGCACCGGGCTCCTCGGGCGGAGGTGGAAGCACCTCCCCCCCGGACCCGTCCGGATGGGACTCCCCGCCGAACAGGTCGAGCTGTCGCCGCTCCCTCCGCCGGCGGCCTCCGGTGTCGTCGGTCGGCGCGGGCGGCGGCGGCTCCGGAGGCGGTCGCGTCGCCCCGGTGACGGCGAACGGCACCTCGGCCAGGACCATCCCGGCGCTCGCCGCCCTGACCCAGAGGTCCGACGCGCGCACCGACCGTACCAGCGCCAGAAGCTCCTCCAGCTCCCTGGGCTCACCGTGGTCGTCCAGGGGACGACCGTGCTCCAGAAGGAGCGCCCGGCACGCGCCGCGGAGACCGATCTCCGAGTCGTCCAGCACCGCGGCCGCCAGGGCACCGTGGACCGCGCTCCCCCACGAGTAGCCCCGGAAGGTCTCGAGGGGGCGAGCCCCCGACACCTCTGGTTTGTCCACCTGCGGGGGGGACCCGCCCGGCGGCCCGTCGCCCTTCGCGACCTCGGTTACGGAGACGTGCCGGTACGACGGCTCGGAGAGGGCTTCCAGCCGACGGGCGGCTTCGTCCACCCGCCGGGCTGCCTCGTCGGGCGGTAGCGCCACCTCCTCCCCGGGCTGCGCCTCCCGGGGCTCCAACGTCAGCTCGGTGGCGTTCTCCAGGAGCCAGGGATCCAGGGGGCTCCAGGGGGAGGGCCGCGGCTTGGCCACGCGGCGCGCCACCACCAGCTCCTCCCGGGCCCGGGTCACGGCCACGTACAGCAGACGGACCTGCTCGGCGGCCTCGAAGCGAACCTCGGCCTCCTCTTTGGCGTTCCATGCGGCCGGGCGGGCCACCGGGACGCTCCTCCGCGCCCCCGCGTCGACGACGCACAGGTATCCGGTCCCCGACCCGTCTGCCTGGCGCTCCACGTGCATGGACGGGCTGTGGCCCCGCATGCCCGTGGGATCGGCCAGCACCACCACCGGTGCCTCGAGGCCCTTGGCCTGATGCAGATTCATGAGCCTGGCCACGTCGGGGCGTCCGGGCTCCAGGGGCGCCTCGGCCTCCTTGGCCCCCAGGGCCGCCCGCAGCGCCTCCAGGGCACCCGGGAGGGAGGCTTCCCCGGCCAGCGCCGCACCGCGGACGGCGTCGAGCGCGAAGACGAGGGCGCCCGCACGGATGGAGCCCAGCTCACCCGCAGCCGCGAAGGGGAGCAGCCCGAGCTCCGATGCCACCCGCCCCACGAACACGTCGGAAGGCTCGCGGCTGGCGGAGCGCCACCACCCGTGGAGGGTACCCAGCGCCGCTCGCACGTCGGGGTCGCCTCCCTTCCCCGGGCGGATGACGTTGAACGAGCCGCCGGCGAGGCGGTGTGCCACCAGGCGCTCGTGGTCGAGGCCGAAGAAGAGGCCCACCAGCACCGCCACCACCTTCACCGGGTCGGTGGGGTCGGTCATGCATTCCAGCAGGACCAGGAGCTCCTGAAGCTCGTGCTCCACCCCCACCCCGGCGCCCGTCACCTGGAGCGGGATCCCGTGGGCCTCCAGGGCCCGCGCATAGATGGAGAGGCTGCGGGTATATCGCGTGAGGATCAGAAAGTCCTCGGGACGACGCTCACCCGCGTCCAGGCGATCCCGGATCCAGGTGGCCAGGCGCCCGGCATCGTCTTCAGCCACCGCGGCGTAGGCGTCCCGATCCGACTCCACGGCGTACCAGAACACCCCTTCGGCGGCGGTGGGAGTCTCGGCCGGGCGCGTGTTGAGGGGCTCGAAGCGTGCCTGCTCCGCCGTAGCACTCGGCGGGAAGAACCCGGGACCGTCGAAGAGCTGGTTCACCAGGTCTCCGATGGCGGATCGCGACCGGAAGTTGGAGGTGAGCTCCACCACGACTCCGAAGTCGTGGAAGCGCCGCTTCACGAACTCGTAGAGCTGGATATCGGCACGGCGGAAGCGGTAGATGCTCTGCTTCGGGTCTCCCACGACGAAGAGGGCGCCGGGGCGAGGGACCGCCGTGCGCCAATCTGCGGAGGCGCCGTCCGACGCTCCCGCATCCATGGGCTCGGACGCCAGAAGGAGCATGATCTCGGCCTGGAGGGGATCGGTGTCCTGAAACTCGTCCACCAGGAGACGGCGGTACCGGCGACCCAGCTCCCGGCGCGCGTCGGCGTCGGTCCGCAGAAGGCGCGCCGTGAGCAGGAGAAGATCCTGGAAGTCCAGGCGGCCCGATCGGCGCCGGTGCTCGGCGAACGCGTCGGCAGCCCGTCGGGCGAGACGCAGCGCCAGGGCATAGCGGTGGGCATACCACCGGTCCAGGAGTGCGCGGGCCGGCGTGTCGCCGAATCCGAAGGCGTTCGCCCGAGCCTCGAGATCCTTGGCCAGCGCACTGTCCCGCCAGCGGTTGTAGGTCGTGTTGTGCGGCGAGGTCCCGTGACGGCAGAGGAGCGCCAGGACCTCGAAGAAGTCGGCCGGCCGCTCCCAGCCCGTCACGTCCAGGGTGAAGGCAGCCGTGCGCAGCTTTCTCTGGAAGGAGTCCCACCCCCGCTCGGGCTCCCGAGCGGGCATGAGCTCACGTGCCCGCTCCACGAGCTCCTCGAGCGCCCGGCGCACCGGCGCGATCTCGCTGTCCGACGGGGGTGCCACCTCGGCCACGGGAAAGTCGACGTCGGGATTCTCCGCCACGTTCTGGAAGAGCCCGTAGAGCTGTCCGGTGCGGAGGCCCGCCTCGTTCAGCTCTTCCAGGACGGGGTCCCCCTCCCGGGCCAGCCGTTCCAGGTAGGACTCCCAGAAGCGCCGGTAGAAGCGGTCGCGCTCGTCCACGGGCAGCTCCTCGAACCCGGGATCGAGCCCCACCTCCAGGGGACGCTCCCTGAGGAGCCGGGCGCAGAAGGCGTGGATGGTGCCGATGAACGCCCGGTCCAGCGCCTCCAGCGCTCCCCGCAGCCGCGTCGCCACCTCCTCGTCCAGCTCCGCCGCGCGCAGATCGGCTTCGAGCCGCGCCTGGAACCGCTCCCGCAGCTCTCCCGCCGCCTTCCGGGTGAAGGTCACGGCGGCGATCTGGTCGACGGAGGCCGCGCCGGAAGCCACCAGCGCCACCATGCGCCTCACCAGCTCGGTGGTCTTCCCGGAGCCCGCGCCCGCCTCCACGAGGAGGTTCGAGTCCAGCTCGGTCTGGATCCTGCGCCGGGCACGGGCGTCGGGAAGCGGAAGAGCGATGACGTCGGTGTCGTTCATCCGGCAAATGTGGCCCCGCGTGGCCGCGGTCGAAAGGCGCGATTCGTCCCTCCGGGCACGGCCGGGAGCCTCGGACCTCCCGAATCCTGCCGACCTCAGGCGAGGACCCGGACCGACCCGTCGGCCTCCACCTTCACCGGGGTCCCTTCCGCCACGCCCTCCAGCGTCCCCACCGCCACCTCCACCACGGGAACCGGCGCGTAGCCCAACTCCCGACCCACCACCACGCCCAGGGCCAGGATGGCGTCGGCCCGCCCCATGAGGATCGCCGCCGGCGCCGTGCCCTCGCGGAGCAGCTCGAGCATGATGGCGCTGGACGAGGACGACCCCACGGCCGAGGGTACCACCAGCACGGTGCCCCCGATGGACGTCCCGTGGTTCGGGTGGCGGGGATCCGCGATGCGACCCGACACGGGGTCCACGCCCCCCCAGAACGAGATGGGCGCAGAGAGGCGGAGCAGCGGCCCCTGACCGGAGCCGGCCACCAGCACGCGCCCCCCGATCGGTCCCATCGGGCTGCGGGAGCCGGCCGTTCCCCGGGTCACCATGCCCACACCGCCGGATCCCGCACGACGCGGCCCCCCTCGGCGGACGCCACACACTCCTCCAGGCTGCCGTAGACCACGTCGTAGCCCGTGTTGGAGGGCCCGTAGTGGGCGAACTTCCCCGAGCTGGTCATGAGCACGCCGCCCTCGCCGGGCAGGATGGGCGTCACCACCACACAGGTGTCCGCCACCACCTCGACCCCGGCCTCGGCCAGGATTCTCGCCTCGCCCGTGGCCTCCACCTCGGCGAGCATGTCCCGGCCCGTGCACGCATAGAACGGCACCTGCATCCTCCGTCCGCGCACGAGGGCCGCCAGCGTCCGGAGCTCCATGACGGAGAGGTGCGGGCTCCCCACGGCCACCGCGTCGACATGCTCCGCCGTGGTCGTGCTGAGCCGAGCCAGCGCCGCGCGCACCCCGGAGGCGTCGAGGCGAACGGTGCGATCCGGGCTCCGGCCTCCCGTGGCGGCTTCCAGCGTCGGGGCCTCGGGCGTGACGCCCACCACGTGGAAGAGGGCCACGGCCCCTGTGGACGCGGCGGCGGCGCCCAGCGCCTTGAGACGATCCTCGCTGACCGAGCGTGGAAGGCCGACGATGGCTGCCACGTCGCGGCCCACCTCCAGCCCCAGCCACGTCCCCAGCACGGGGTAGAAGACGTCACGCTCCTTCAACGCCGAGGGCACGGCACCCGCGTCCACCACCACCGTGGCCCTGCGGTTCTCCTCCAGGTGCAGCCCGTGGAGGGGCGCCCGTCCCGTGAGGGCGCAGCACGCGTCCAGGAAGTCCCCGTAGCGCTCGGTCCGCGCCCCGAGCACCGAGTTGGCGAAGGCGATGGCGTTGCTCTCCCCCCACGCCACCTGCTCTCCCAGGCCCGGACGATGACCGGCCTGGTAGGGCGCGCAGGTCCAGGTGGGCGTGCATCCCAGGGCCAGGTATGCGTCCATCTGTCGCCGGGCCATGGCGCCGCGGTGGGCGTCGGCCCGCACCCGGCCCGGGTGAAGGAGGTCGAGGGCGCCCACGTTGAGCGTGGTGGGCACGGCCACGCGGCCCCCGCCGGCCACCAGGCGCTCGGCGAACTCCACGCCGCCGTCACCGTGATAGAGGCATCCGTCCACGTGGGCCGACGTGACCGGTACGAGCCGCGGCGCACCCAGGAGCTCGCCGGCGGCCACCACGACGCGCATGGCCAGGGCCGCGGCGTCGCCCCGGGCGCCGTCGAGAACCGCACGCTCGTCCTGCGTCAGCTCGAGTGCCATGGAGGAAACGTCACACCCCGAGCCAGCCCCGCGCCACTGCGGCCACGGCGATCCCGATGTAGTTGCCCACGGCGTTGCCCAGGAGCCCCACGGCGATGCCCGGAAGGAGGTCCGCCGTCCACCCCCGCGCAGAGGCCAGGGCAAGGGCCGAGGCCGACCCTCCCACGTTGGCCTGGGACGCCACGGCGAGGGTGCGCGGGTCGAGGCGCGCAAGCATCCCCAGGCCGAACTGGATCACCCCGTGGACGCCCACGGTGACCAGTGCGAACCACATGACCGACGGCCCCACGGCGACGATGTTGGCCACCACCGACTTGGCTCCGTTGCTGGCCAGGAAGAGAAGGACGAGCCAGTTGCCGATGACCCCGGCCCCGCGGATCCGGGAAACCTGGGGAAACTGGGCCAGGATCAACGCGATGGTGGTCAGCCAGAGGATGGACGGGAAGGCCGAGAAGGCGCGGCCCAGCATGGCCGACACCCAGAGCGTGCCCAGGACGATGACCGCCAGGAGGGCGAGGTCGGTGATGTCCACGTTGCCCACCGTGGCGTACAGGCGCCCGCCGGCCTCCCCGACGTCGGGTCGTTCCACCGCTTCCTCGCTCTTGATCCCTCGGGCGCGCACCAGCACGACGGGCGCCGTGAGGCAGATGGCCATCCACACGGCGGTGACGATGACATCGGCGGCCACTCCGGCGGAGAAGAGGTCCCCGCTGGTCCCCAGGGCCGCCCCCACAGCGGCGAAGTTGGCACCCCCGCCCGTGTACGTCGCCGCGTACTGCCCGGCCAGCTTCCACGTCTCGGGACCGATCTGGCGGGCAAGCGTCAGCGCCGCCACCGCCGCGCCGACCACGGAGCCCACGGCGCCGATGGCGAAGGCGGCGAGCATCTTCGGGCCGGCCTTCACGATGGTGCGCACGTCCACCGAGAGGAGGATGAGCACGATGCCGGCGCTCACCGCGGGCCCCACCAGGAAGTCGTAGGCCGGAGACGCGCCGGGGAGCACGCCCGTGTTGGAGAGGATCATCCCGAAGAGGATGCCCACGAAGGCGGCGCCGAAGGCCCGGAAGAGGCGCCAGCGACGCTCCAGGAGGAGCGCCACCGCCACGATGGCGGCGAGAACCGCGACGACGGCCGTGGGATCGGTGATCACCGGTCGCTGCTACCACACGATCCCGTAGTCGTCCCCGTGGTTGCTGGAGCCGCCCCAGAAGGAGCCGTGGGCCCAGTCGAAGAAGATGGCGTTGATGGGTCCCGAGGTGCGATCGCCGAAGGTGAGCGTGTAGCCCATGTCCTGGAGCTCGGACCGCACCCAGGGGGGTGTGGCCGTGTTCAGGAGCATGCGCCCCGGGCTGATCTCGTGCTGGCCGAAGGAGGCCCTCATCTGGAACGAGTTCATGTTGGCCGCCTCGGCCGCCTCCTGGACGTTCATGCCGAACTCCACCACGTCCAGGAAGAACTGGAGGAGGTTCTGGTCCTGCGAGTCGCCACCCTGAACGGCGAAGGAGAGGAAGGGCCTGCCGTCCTCGAGGGCCAGAGACGGCGTGAGGGTGGCCCGGGGCCGCTTGCCCGGCTCGATGACGTTGTAGGGCCCGTCCTCGGCGTTCACCACGAAGGACTGGGCACGCTGGCTCATCCCCACCCCGGTGTGGCCTGCGATGACGGCGGGCACCCACCCACCCGACGGCGTCACCGACACGACCCAGCCGTTCTCGTCGGCGGCCTGGATGGACGTGGTCCCCTGGTAGAAGTCCTCCTCGAGCTTCTCCATGGCGCCGGGACCCGACGCGTCGCTCACCACGTCGCGCCCATGGTTCCACTTCTTCAGAAGCTCCGGGAAGGGGTTGGTCCCGCCCTGATAGGGGTACGGGTCGCCGGGTCCCGCCTCGGCGTCGTTGTGGTCCGGGTCCATCTGCTCCGCCCGGGCCCGGGCGTAGTCCTTGGACAGCAGCCCCCGAATGGGCTCCTCCGGCGGGAAGTAGGGGTCGCCGTAATAGAAGTCCCGGTCGGCGAAGGCCAGGTTCATGGCCTGGTAGAGCGTGTGGAGGTAGCGGGCGCTGTTGTAGCCCATGGATTTCAGGTCGAAGTTCTCCAGGATGTTCAGCGACTGGAGCATGACCGGTCCCTGGACCCAGTGGGTGAGCTTGTAGACCTCGATGCCCTTGTACGTGGTCTTCACCGGCTCCTCGATGTGGACCTTCCAGTCCGCCAGGTCCTCCATGGTGACGCGGGAGCCCTGCTCCCGGGCGCCCCGCACGTACTCCTCGGCGATATCCCCTTTGTAGAAGCGATCGTACGCGGCGTAGATGGCGTCCTTCCGGCTCCGGCCCGCCGCCAGGGCATCGGACTCGGCCCGGACCAGCTTGCGCAGGGTGGCCGCCAGATCCGCCTGGACCAGGATCTCGCCGGGCTCGGGCCCGTCGCCCCCGTTCGGAAAGAAGACGGCCCGCGTATAGGGCCACTGCTTCATGCGCTCGGCGTTGGCGTGGATGCGGCGCACCGCGTCGGCCTCCACGGGGTAGCCGTCGGCCATCTGGATGGCCGGCGCCAGGACATCGGCCAGGGACAGCGTGCCCCACTCGGCCAGCATGGTGAAGAGCCCGCCGGGCGTGCCCGGCGTCACCATGGCGTCCACGCCGTACTCGGGGGGATAGCGCAT
>JASFRY010000131.1:0-9257 GCA_050114675.1 Gemmatimonadota bacterium
TCGCCGTAGAGCTTGCGATAGATCTTGTCCTGGAACTTCTCCAGCCCGGCCTCGAACGTGGCGGCCCGATCCGGAGCCACCCGCTTCAGCCCCGTGGTGATGTTGCGGGCCACCTGGAGCGTGCGCAGGGGGTCGGTGGTAAGGTGTGGATTCCCGTAGATGTGCACGTCGCCGGCGCTCCGGTCGGCGGCCACGGGGATGTCCAGGAGCTTGATCCCGGTGTAGGCCGTGATGTAGCCCTTTCCACCCTCCAGCACCTGGCTGTTTCCTGCCCGATCCAGGAGCGTGGGGACCCAGAGCTCCAGGTCCAGCCCGGTGGTGACGAAGGCGTCGGCGCGGCGCAGGTCCAGCGCGAAGCTGGGCCGGGGACGGACGAAGTGGGGATCCTCGTTGGGATTGGCGATGGCCTTCACCGAGACCTCGGCCCCACCGATCTCCTTGGTGATCTCGGCATAGACCGGGAGGGTGGTGACCACGTTCAGCGGAGCCCGGGGGGCGGCCGCCGGGCCACCTCCTCCCGAGATCGCCAGCACGGCGGCGCTGAGCAGGGCAGGTACGATCATCATGTCATCTCCTTGGGCGGCGCGGATGTTCGCGACCGCGTCGTCGTCCGGGTCAGTAGTTCTCGTGCTTGTGGGGCCCCATGGCGAACGTCACCTGGAGCATGAAGCGGCCGGGTCGCATGTCGTCGCGGCCCAGCAGGTCGTACTCTCCGCGGATGCGCACGAACTCGCTCTGCCACCACGTCAGGGTGGGGCTGACGAGCCATGCGGTCTGGTCCGGGTTGTGGGGGTTCTCGGTCCAGTCGAAGCGACCGCCCACCAGCCACTGCTGGGACAGCCGGTTCTCGAACATGGTGTACACGCCCTTGGCCCGGCCGTCCATGTGGCTGCCGTCCTCGGCGATGAGGCCGTCCAGCACCATGACGCCGGCCCGGATGTTGAGGCCACGGTACAGCGAGCGTGCCGGCGGCCTCCAGGTGAAGGACATCTCCGCCCCGTACAGGCTCCGGTTGAAGAGGTTGGTGCTGTCTTCGTAGCTCCCGTTCACCCAGCTCAGGCTCAGGTCCAGGTCCACGGCGGGCGAGAGGACCCAGAATCCGTTTAGGTTCCCCAGCACGGACGGACGGGCCGACGCCCCGAACAGATTCGCGTTCTCGCTCCGCGTGACCTCGGCGGTCGCCGTATACGTGCCCGCGTCACCGCCGGCGGGGAGGAGCCAACGCACGGATGCGCCGGTCTGGGCCAGAGGCTCCTCACCCAGGAACGCCAGGCTCGGCAGGGACCGGCTCTGGAATGGATAGGCGTGGGAGTGCCACCGGTTGAGCTGGCCGAACTGCTGGTAGAAGTGGCCCAGCTTGAGCCCCAGGCCGCCGGGAAGGCTCACCCACTCCACGTAGCCTTCCTCCACGGCGAAGCCGCCGCCTTCCTCCTCGGCGCCTCCGCCCTCGAAGGGCGTGATCTCGCCTCCGGGCTGGTGCCGGGAGATGAAGGCCTTGGCCCGGGAGAAGGGGTCCAGGTTGGAGACGACGGAGAGCTCGAACTCCCGGGGGAAGAAGTTGTTGTTGTGGGTGTCCCCTTTGACCACCTGGGCGAAGAGGTCGCCCGTGAGGCTGATCTCCGGGTTGAACGCCTGGAGTGAGCGCTGGCGGCCCACGAACTCCTGCTTCTGTTCCTCGTGGGGCTTGGGTGGTGCGGCCTGTCCGCTTGCGGCGGCAGCCGCCTGGGCTGCGGCACGAAGGGCGGAAAGGGCGTCCTGAGCCTCTTCCTGCTTCCCCTGGGACTGCAGCTGATCCACGCGGGCTCTCAGGCTGTCCACCACGGCCATGAGGCGAGCCACCTCGGCACGGAGGGAGTCGGAGGCCGTCGTGGGTCGCGCCTGGGCCGAGATCCGGCATGGCGCCGCGACGCCGAGGAGGAGGAGGGTCGCGACGCCCATGAGGCCTGCATGGACGCGTCGGGCAGAATGATACACGAGTGTGGTTCTCCGGTCTGTCTGGCAACGTTCACGGGCACGTGTCCCCGCGAGGGGAACGTGCCGGCATCAGTGCCGCGCGTTGCGCGGCCGAACGGTGTTCAGACCAGAGGAGGTGCCCGGGTGGGATTTCCGAGGGCCAGGCCCGGGCGGTGCGCGAACGAGAGGACCACGCTCCGGGGCGCCCCCACCATCCGCAGGGTGGGAGGAACCACGATGGGACGAGCAGGGATGGAGAGGTTGGCCCCGACCTGGGTGCAGATGGTGTGGTCGTGGGCCGGCGTACAGATCCCGGACTCGTGCTCGCTCTCCCAGCGCTGCCGGTGGTTCAGGCCTCCGCTGTCGAGCAGGGGGACCGAGACGCTCAGCACGAGCATGAGCGTCGAAAGCCAGATCGAGACGATCCGCCGGGTCCCTCGACTCAGGAGATTCATGGTGCGATGAGGCTACGGGCTCGGAGCGTCCGGTGTCAAACGGGGGTTCGATAGCCAGGTGCTGTCGATCCCGCTGCTACACCGCGTCCTGTGGTGGGTTGCAGGACGCGCGTTCAGGGATCTCCCTACACGACGGCGGACGAGGCTCCGGTTATCCTAAAGGTTTGTGTCTCGAGGCGTCTGGACACGCGGGTCGAGGGCTCCACGAAAACAGCGAGGGGAGACATGGGACGAGGCAGGAGAGGGCGGAGCGCCGTCCTCTGGGTCGTTTCGTTCGTGCTCATGTTCGCCGCCGCCAGCTACCAGCGGCGGACGGGACCGACGTACGAGTACAGCGGCGAGGTCACGGTCGACGGACGGAGCTATCCCTACGCGCTCCTTCGCAGCGAGGAGACGACGCGGGACGCCCGCATCGCGGTCCCCATGCCGGGCAACGGCGCCACCGGCGAGGTGTTCGTGCGCAGGTATCCCACCGATGACCCCTTCACACCGCTGCAGATGCAGGAGGAACCGGCGGACGGGGGGGTCGAGCTGGTCGCGTACCTCCCAGCCCAACCGTCGGCGGGCAAGCTGGAGTACTATGTCGAGCTCCACACCGCGGACGGCGTGAAGCGGATCCCACCGGCCGGAGGGCCCGGCCAGGAGCCCACCATCGTCATGCGCTACAAGGACCCGGTGCCACTCCCGGTGCTGCTGGCGCACGTGATCGTGATGTTCTTCTCCATGCTCATCGGCGTACGGGCGGCGTTTGCGGCGCTCGCCGATGAGGATTCCGTGGCGAAGCTGTCGTGGGTGACACTGGGAGGGCTCGCCCTCGGCGGACTGATCCTCGGGCCCGTCGTCCAGAAGTACGCGTTCGGAGCGTTCTGGACGGGATTTCCGTGGGGCTACGATCTGACGGACAACAAGACGCTCATCATGTGGCTGGTCTGGGCCGTGGCCTGCGCCATCCTGTGGGCGGTCCGCCGCAGACCCCGTCCCGGCACAGTCGCACGGGGGGCCGTGGTGGTGGCCGCGGTGGTCACTGTGGGCGTGTACCTCGTCCCGCACAGCCTCCGGGGAAGCCAGCTGGATTACGGTCAGATGGATCAGGGGGTTTCGGCGCCGGAGGCGATCCAGACCGGCGGGTGACGCATGGAACACGCTTGACCCGGCGGCGTATCTGCCGTTCCCCTGCGCCTTTGGATCTGTGCGCGACTACCGATATATTTGGTATGCGTACCGGAGGAACCCTTTATTGAGCCAACACACCTGAAGCCGGGACTGACTCCCGTGCCGGACGTCACGCCCCCGAGGGGGAAGGCGAAAGGCCTGGGGAGGTCACCATAAGTTCTACCCGGGCTTCAATAAATCCCCTTCGGTGCGCTCGGGAGGGCCGGCGTCTTCGGGCGCCGGCCCTTTCGCACGCCTGGGTGCCGGATCCAGGGGGCTTCGACCACGGGGTGGACGTCCCGCGGCGAGCGGATCCGGACGGTGCGCCGGGGGTAGCCCAAGCTCCCACGCAACTCCCACGGAGGACACCATGCCCACCGTCAGGGTGACTCGCAGCGTCCACTTCTCCGCGGCGCATCGTCTTTTCCGGCCCGACTGGTCCGACGAGCGCAATGCCGAGGTGTTCGGCGCGTGCGCCAATCCCAACTGGCACGGACACAACTACGAGCTCGACGTGACCGTCGAGGGGGAGATCGACCCCGAGACGGGCTTCGTCCTGGACCTGAAGATCCTCCGCGACACCCTGGAGGACGCGGTGATCCGCGACGTGGACCACAAGAACCTCAACCGTGAAGTGGATTGGCTGCGTGGCGTGAACCCCACCACCGAGAACGTGGTCGTGGCCATCTGGGACCGGATCGTGGACGCTCTTCCCGGGAGCACCCGGCTGGTCCGGCTGGTCCTCCGGGAGACGCCACGCAACGCGGCAGAATACACGGGACCCAAGGAGGGCGCATGAGCGCCGGAGACGAGAAGGGGGGCGCCATCGCGCTCCAGTCCACGGACCTCTCGGAGGTCCCCTACGAAGCCCTGGTGGCGGAGATGATCCGACGCTGCGGCGACGATCCGACCCGGGACGGCATGGCCAAGACGCCGGAGCGCGTCCGCAAGTCCATGGAGTTCCTCACCCAGGGCTACACCCTGTCGCCCGCCGACGCGATCGGCGACGCGCTGTTCGAGGAGCGCCATCACAACATGGTGATGGTGAAGGACATCGAGCTCTACTCGCTCTGCGAGCACCACATGCTCCCGTTCTTCGGGAAGGCGCATGTCGCCTACATCCCCGACGGCAAGATCATGGGGCTCTCCAAGGCCGCCCGGCTGGTGGAGGTGTTCGCCCGTCGGTTCCAGGTGCAGGAGCGGCTCACGGAGCAGATCGCTCAGGCCATCTGGGACACCATCCAGCCCCAGGGCGTGGCGGTGATCGTCGAGGCGTACCACCTCTGCATGATGATGCGTGGCGTGCAGAAGCAGAACTCCAAGACCATCACCTCGGCCATGCGGGGCGCATTCCTGGAGGACCACCGCACCCGAGACGAGTTCCTCCGCCTCACCACGAGCCCACACCAGCCCCTTTCATGAGTCGGTGGGACGGTCTGCGGGGCCAGACGGCCCTGGTGACGGGCGCGAGCCGGGGGATCGGGGCCAGGATCGCCGAACGGCTGGCCGAATCCGGAGCCCGTGTGTGGGCCATGGCCCGGAGCGCCGACGTGTTGGAGCGTCTCGCCGCCGAGACCGGGGCGTCGGCGCTCCCCGCGGACCTCGGGGACGACACGTCGGTGTGGGACGCCCTGGACCGGCTCCAGGACGAGTTGGGGGGTCCTCCGTCCCTGGTGGTGAACGCGGCGGGTGTCTTCGGGCTGGCGCCCGTGGCGACGGAGTCGGTGAGGTCCTTCGACGCCCACCTGTCCGTGAACCTCAGGGGCACGTTCCTGGTGGTACGCAGCCTCCTCCCCGCCATGCTGGAGCGGGGTGAGGGCCTCATCGTGAACGTAGGGTCGGTGGCGGGACGAAAGGCGTTCCCCGGCAACGGGGCCTACTCGGCATCCAAGTTCGGGCTGCGGGGCTTCCATGAGGTGCTCCTGGAGGAGCTTCGGGGCACGGGGGTCCGGGCCACGCTCCTGGAGCCCGCGGCCACCGACACGTCCCTCTGGGACGACCTGGATCCCGATGCTGATCCGAGCCTTCCCGACCGGTCCGCCATGATGCTTCCGGATGACGTGGCCGAGACCGTGCTCTTTCTCGCCACCCGGCCCGCCCGCGTCCGCATTCCTGTCCTTCAGATCGAGCGTTCCTGATGTCTGAGTCCTGCGTGTACACGGTCTCCGTGCAGGCACATTACGATTCGGCCCACTTTCTGGTGAACTACAAGGGAAAGTGCGAGCGCCTCCACGGACATCGTTACGTGGTGGACGTGGCTGTCCAGGCGACCGAGCTCAACGAGGCGGGCATCGCCTTCGATTTCGTGGACCTGAAGAGGGAGCTCCGGTCCCTGGCGGACTACCTGGACCACGAGCTTCTCAACGAGCTGCCCGAGTTCCAGGGCGTGGAGACCAGCGCCGAGAACCAGGCGCGCTGGTTCTACGACGAGCTCCAGAAGAGGCTGCCGAAGGAGCTTTCCCGGGGACTCCTTTACGCTCGGGTGTGGGAGACCCCCAGCCAGTGGGCCCAGTACGGTCCCGCGGGCGCACCGCTCCCCGCTCCGGCCCGGCCCGACGCCTGAGGGCAGGGCGCCCCGTCCCGCGACCCCGGGCTCCCACCGCCGCCATGCACCTCGTTCTGACGGACCGGCTGAGCTGTCCCCGCTGCGGCCCCGAGTTCGGGCTCATCCTCCTGGCGGACCGTGTGGAGGACCGCAGGGTCCTGGAGGGCAAGCTGGGCTGCTCCAACTGCCGTGACGCTTTTCCCGTCCGCGGTGGGTTCGGCGATCTCCGTGCCCCGCCCCGCGGTGCGCTGCCGGCCGGCCGCGCGGGCGCGCCCCGGGAGCCGGACCTTGAGCGCGCCGAACGGCTGCAGGCGCTCCTCGGGGTCGCCGAAGGACCAGGTACGCTGGCCCTGGTGGGGGCGGAGGCCGCCCACGCAGAAGGCCTGGTCCGGTGCATCGAGGGGGTGGAGGTGGTGGGGCTGGACGCCGATCTGGCCCGTTGGCCGGAATCACCGCGGGTGAGCCGCATCGTCGGCCGTCCGGGGATCCCCCTCTTCAGCGGCACGCTGCGGGGCGTAGTCGTCGACGGCGGCACGGGCCCTGCATGGATCCGGGAGGCGGCGAGGGTCGTCGCGCGGCTGTCGCGAGTCGTCGTCACCGACGCGCCGGAAGATACGGCAGGGATCCTGGAAGACGCCGGATTGGACCTCCTGGCGGCGGAGTCCGGAACCGTCGTAGCGGCAAGGGGTTGAGAGGACGGAAGACGTTGCGTCGCGTGCCGTTCGTCGTCTACCTTCACGTTCCACGGGCCGCTCCCCGGATAGTGTCCGCGGGCTCCTCATTTCCCCTACGCGCCATGCCGTTCTGGAAGAAGCTCTTCGGAGATGAAGGCCCACGTCGGGTCGATTACTACCGCGAAGGGGTGGATCTCCTGCGAGATGGCAAGTTCCACGAGGCCCTGACCTCGTTTCGCCTCTCTCTGAAGGACTCGCCCGGGGACACGGTGGTGCTCCAGCAGATCGCCATCTGCTATACCCGCATCGGAATGACCGACGAGGCGGCGAAGACATACCGGCACGTGCTCCAGAAAGACCCCACGGCCGGGGGCGCACACTACGGGCTGGCGTTCATCCTTCTCCGATCCGGCCAGACCGAGGAGGCCATCCGCCACCTGGAGGCCTTCCTGGCCCACGCGCCCGAGACCGAGGACGCCAGCGACCACATCGACCACGCGAGGAGCACCCTGGCCCAGCTCCGTGGCGAGTCCCACGAAACTGCACCGGAACCCCCACCGAATGAGCTCTTCTAAAGTCCAACTCCGCTGGTCCGGCGAAGCCCTGCGCTTCGTGGGCGGCGCCGAGGGCGGTCCCTCCATCTCCCTCGAGAGCGGCGGGGCCGCGGCCCCGTCCCCCACCCAGCTCCTCCTCCTGTCTCTCGCCGGGTGCATGGGCGTCGACGTCCTCGACATCCTCAACAAGTCCAGGGTCACCGTGGAGGACCTGGAGGTCGAGGTGTCCGGCGAGCGTGCCGAGATGCCGCCTCGCTACTTCCGGTCCATCGATCTCGTCTACCGGGTGAAGGGTCCGCAGGACGGTGATCTGGCCAAGCTCGAGCGCGCGGTTCAGCTGTCCAGGGACAAGTACTGCAGCGTGCTCCACACGCTCCGGAGCGACCTGAACGTCGGCGTACGCATCGAGCGCGCCTGAGCGCGCGCCCGGGATTCACCCATGTCCGATCTCACCTACGTCGTCAACGAGACGCCGGTCCCGCCCACGACGCTGACCGCGCTCTTCTTCGACGCCGTGGCGCGCTTCGGTGACGACACCGCCTTCCAGTACTTCGAGTCCGTGGAGGTCCTCCGGGACATCAGCTACAGCGAGGCCCGCGGCCTCGCCAAGGCAGTGGCGTGTGGCCTGGACGCGCAGGGCATCACGCGCGGGGACCGGGTGGCCATCCTCTCGGAGAACCGACCGGAGTGGGCCCTGGTCGACTACGGATGCCTCTGTGCCGGGGTGGTGGACGTCCCCATCTACGCGACGCTGACCGCGCCGCAGGTGGCCTACGTCCTGCGGGACTCGGGCGCGAAGCTCGTATTCGCGTCCACGGCGGACCAGTTGCGAAAGGCCCTGGATGCCCGTGCGCGGCTGGGGCACGATGTGCGCATCGTGGTCTTCGATGAGTCCGACGATCTGCCGGATGGAGTCGTGGGATGGGCGGCGTTCCTCGACGACGCCGCGGCCGGTGTCGCTGCCATGTCCGACGCGAGCTTCAAGGAGCGCGCGCTGCAGGCGGCCCCCGACGACGTGGCCACCATCCTCTACACCTCGGGAACCACCGGGGACCCCAAGGGCGTGATGCTCACGCACGGCAACGTGGGCTCGAACGTCCTTGCGTGCTCCATGGTGCTCCCCATTGGGCCGGAGGACGTGACGGCGAGCTTCCTCCCCCTTTCCCACATCCTCCAACGGATGGTGGACTACCTCTTCTTCCACGTCGGCTGCACCATCGCCTACCCCCGCTCCATGCAGACCGTGGTAGAGGACATGCAGGTCATCCACCCCACGACGGCCGTCTCGGTGCCCCGCCTGTACGAGAAGATCTACAACGGCGTCATGGAGGCCCGAGGCATCAAGAAGAGCATCATCGACTGGGCCGTCGGCGTGGCGGACCGGACGGCCGACCTCCGCCTCGCCGGACGTGAGCCCTCGGGACTCCTGGCCATGAAGTACGCGCTGGCGGACCGGCTGGTCTTCAGCAAGGTGCGGGCGGCGGTGGGCGGCAGGCTCCGCTTCTTCGTCAGCGGCGGAGCGCCGCTGGCGCCGGCGCTGAATCGCTTCTTCTATTCCATCGGTCTGGTCATCCTCGAGGGCTACGGCCTCACCGAGACGAGCCCGGTGACCAACGTGAACAGCGACAAGGACTTCCGGATCGGGACGGTGGGGAAGGCCGTGCCGGGCACCGAGATCCGCATCGCCGAGGACGGGGAGGTCCTCTGCCGCGGCCCCCAGGTGATGAAGGGGTACTACAACCGCCCCCGGGACACGGCCGAGGCCATCGACGCCGAAGGCTGGTTCCACACCGGTGACGTGGGCGAGCTGGATCCCGACGGCTTCCTCCGCATCACCGACCGGAAGAAGGACCTCATCGTCACTGCCGGCGGGAAGAACGTGGCGCCCCAGCCCATCGAGAACCTCCTCATGTCCAATCCCTTC
>JASFRY010000132.1:0-9224 GCA_050114675.1 Gemmatimonadota bacterium
GACGAGGACGAAGAGCACGCCGGTCTCAGCCCCTTCGGCGAGGAGGTCGTGGCCGAGATGAACCGCCTCGGTATCATGGTGGACGTCTCCCACATCTCGAAGAAGGCGGCGCTGGACGCCATGCGGATATCCCGCGCCCCAGTCATCGCGTCCCACTCCAGCACCCGGGCGCTGGCCGATGTGCCGCGCAACATGGACGACGAGACGCTCCTGGCCCTGAAGGAGAACGGCGGCGTCATGCAGACGGTGGCCCTTCGGGGGTACGTGAAGACGCGGCCGGAGTACGACGCCGCGCGGAGGGCGCTCTGGGAGGAGATGGGGATCGACGGCTACGCTGCCTTCCGCGCCATGTCCGACGAGCAGCGCGCGGCGTACGACGCCCGCATCGCAGAGCTGGAGGAGCGATGGCCTGCCGCGAACGTCTCGGACTTCGTGGACCACATCGATCACGCCGTCCAGCTCATCGGCATCGACCACGTGGGGATCAGCTCCGACTTCGATGGCGGAGGCGGCGTGGTGGGGTGGGACGACGCCAGCGAGTCGTTCAACGTCACGTTGGAGCTGGTGCGGCGCGGCTATTCGGAAGAGGAGATCGCCAAGCTGTGGGGCGGCAACCTGCTCCGGGTGTGGCGTGAGGTGGACCGGGTCGCGGCGCAGACGCAGGCGCAGTCCGACGGCTGAGCCCGGTTCCGGACGAATCCCCTGAAAGGAGCGAGGGCGGGTCCCCGAGGTGACGGGGACCCGCCCTCCCTACCTACAGGGCGGGCGTCAGCGGCCTCCGCCGCCCCGCCGGTTCGGCCGGTGATAGCGGTCCGGCGCCGGGGGCTCGGGCTTGAGCTCCACCGCCTCGGTCTCGAGGAGCTTCATGGCCTCGGCGACCGCCGCCTCGAGCTGTGGGTCCTTGCCGTCTGCCACGGCCCTGGGCGTGTTCTGGACCTCGATGTCGGGGGCGATCCCCTTGCCCTCCACGTCCCACTCGCCGTCGACGTTGTAGAATCCGCCGCGCGGCGCCACGAAGCGACCGCCGTCGATGAGGGGCGGCGTGTCCGCGGTGTGTACCAGCCCGCCCCAGGTCTTCTCACCCACGAGGGGGCCGAGCTTGTGGAAGCGGAAGAGGAACGGCATGAGGTCGCCGCCGGACCCGGACCGCTCGTTGATGATCATGACCTTGGGTCCGAAGATCCCGGCCATGGGCTGGGTGAAGGGCGTGTGGCTGGGTGTCCGGCTGTTGAAGTAGCCGGTGAGCTCCCGGTTCAACACCTCGATGATGTAGTCCGCCGCCGAGCCGCCGCCGTTGTTGCGCTCGTCCAGGACAGCGCCCTTCCGGTCCTGCTGGCCGAAATACATCCGGTTGAAGTAGGAGTAGCCGCCCCTTCCCGTGTTGGGCAGGTAGACGTACGCCAGCTTGCCACCGCTCATCTCGTCCACCTTGCGGCGGTTCCCCTCGATCCACGCCCAACCCCGGAGTTGGCCCTCGTTGCCCACGGGCTCGACGACGAGGTCACGGGCTCCGTCCATGTCCGGCCGGCTGTTGACCGTGACGCTGATGGTCCTCCCCGCGGTGCCCTCCAGGAGGGCGTACGGATTGGTGGGGACCCGGAGCTCCTGGCCCTGGATGGCCACCAGGTAGTCGCCCTCGTGGACGTCGAGACCGGGCTGGGAGAGAGGTCCGCGAAGCCCCGGCGTCCAATCCTCTCCCGAGTAGATGCGGGTGATGCGGTAGTAGCCGTCGGTGGGCTCCAGATCCGCGCCCAGGAGCCCCACACCGGGATTCTCGATATCCGGATAGTCCCCGCCGCGCACGTAGGAGTGCCCCACGGAGATCTCCCCCGAGACCATGTCCAGGAGACGGTTGAAATCGCTCCGGTGCTCCACGCCGGGCAGCCACGCCGAGTACCACTGCCACACGTCGTCCCACGGCGCCCCGTGCTGGTTGTCCACGTAGAGGAAGTCGCGCATGAACCGCCACCCGTCACGGAGCATCTGCGCCCACTCCGCCGGAGGATCGATGCGGATCTGCATGCCGTTCAGGGCGAGGCGTCCGTCGCCGGCTTTCGGGGGCGCCCCGCCGGCATCGACGATGCTCCAGCTCTCGCCGCTGCGCAGGAGCATCTTCTTCCGGTCGAAGGACGTCTCCGCGGCGCTCACGCCATCGGCGAACTTCGTGGCCTTCTGGTCCTGGAGGGCGTAGCGGTGCAGGGTCAGGCCCCGCTCGTTGGGGATGGCCTCCGCCACGAACACCCGGCCCTCGGGTCCGGGCACCAGGCCCTGGTAGTTCCTTGCCGGCAGCCCGGGCGCGTCCACGATGCGGCTGCCGATCCCGTCGAAGTCGATGGCCACCTGGGGCGCCGCGTCTCCCGCGGCCTCCTTCTTCGGCGCCTGGCCGGCCTCACCCTCCTCGTCGCTCTTCGGGAGGAATGGCGAGGAGACGTCGGCCCCCAGGAGCGTGACGTAGAGCGTACGCGTCACCGGCCGGTCGTAGGCCGTCATGTCCAGCCACGCCGTATTCATCGCCCAGTCCGTGGACGCCAGGAAGTACAGGTACTTGCCCGACGCGTCCCATACCGGGGTGATGGCGTCGGCCATCCCGTCGGTCACCTGGTGGGTCTCCCCGGTCCGGGTGTCGTAGACGAACACCGCGCGCATGAGGTTGGGCAGCCGGTTCGTGTAGGCGATCCAGCGGGAGTCGGGGGACCACACCGGGTCCTCCGAGCGGCGCGGATCGGCGTAGAGCTCGCCGCCGACGTCCTTCACGTCACCCGTGGCGACGTCCAGCACCAGGATGCGGAAGTCGGTGTCGGTGAACGCCAGGTGGCTTCCGTCCGGGGACCAGTCCATGCGGAAATAGAAGGAGGGGTCATCCAGCTGGATCCGACGCTGGTTGGTGCCGTCCTGGTCGGCGATGACCAGGCCGTATTCCCCGCCGTCGTCGTTGAACCAGGCGATCTTCGAGCCATCGGGGGACCAAGACGGATACCGGTCGGCCACCCCCGACGTGCGGGTCAGGTTGCGCCAGCTCCCGCTCTCCGCCGGGACCGTGAAAACGTCGCCCCGGTACTCGAAGAGCGCGCGCTTGCCCGTCGGCGAGATCCTGGGATTGGTGAGGCGTCCCGCGGGTACGTCCTCCCAGCGCGGCTTGGCCCAGTTCTGGTCGGCTTCGGCGTTCACCACGAGCTGCCGGCTGTCGCCCGTGGCCGGGTCCAGCACGTGGAGATAGCCGGCCTGCTCGTAGACCACCACGCCGTGACCCGCATCCAGCCCCTTCACGTCGAAGTCGGCGTGGAAGGTGAGCTGCTTCTCCGCCTTCGTGCCCGGGTCGTACGACCACACGTTGGCCGCCCAGTCCCGCTCGCTGATGTAGTAGACCACGCCGTCCATCCACGTGGGATCCATCTGCCGCTCCCCCTGCCACGGCGGAGTCTGCAGGTCGAGGTCGGCCAGGCGCACGACACGGATGGGCTGGGCCTGGCCACCGCGGTAGTTGCGCCACTCCGGGTCCCAGTAGCCGATCTCCTGGTAGGCGAGCATGCTGCCGTCGCCGCTCATCTCGCCCAGGTACGCCTGGTGCACCGGGAGCGCCTCGGGAAAACCACCGTCGCGAGCGACGGTGTAGAACTTCCACAGGCGGGTGGGCGCACCCTCCCGGCTCGACTGGAAGAGGATCTTCCCGTCGGGCGTCCACCCCTGGACCACGTCGGCACCGGGGTGCCAGGTGAGGCGCCGGGGCTGTCCGCCGTCGGCGGACACCACGTAGACGTCGTCGTTGCCCGCGTACTCGCCGGTGAAGGCGATCCAACGACCGTCGGGACTGAACGCCGGGGCCGTCTCGGCGCCTTCGAAGCTCGTGAGGCGTCGGGCCTGGCCCCCGTCACGTCCCACGACCCAGATGTCGTTGGCGTGCACGAAGGCGATGGCGTCCGCGCTCACCGAGGGCTGCCCGAGGAATCGCGTGCCCTGGGCTGCGGACGGAGTGGGAAGAGAGAATGCGAAGAGGAGGGCGGCGGCTACCGCCAGGATCCTGCGTGACATGGGACGCTCCCGGATGGGGTGCTGCGGGGAGGGATTCGGTCAGAGTACGGAGCGGTGTCCCTGCCGGAAAGGGGGCGGCTTGGCAGCCGTCGTGGCACGTCGTGTCGTTCTCCCCTATTGTGCCGCTTCCGTCGCGACCCCATCGCCCGTGCTGGAGGACTGTCATGCGTCGCCTCATGCCCCTTGCCCTGGTTCTCGCCGCGCTCACGGCCCGTCCCGGAGCACATCTTCTTTCGGCCCAGACCACCGAGACCGAGATGTCCGCCGCTTCGGACGTGCTTCGCCAGATCCAGGACCTCGAGGCCCGGCTGAAGCCCACCGAGATGGCGTCGAAGCTGGCCGACCGGAAGGACGGGGACCGCGATGAGGTCATGGCCCGGGTCTCGACGCTGTGGGACGGCGGCCTCCAGGACCTGGCCGACTGGATCGGCCACCATCCCGAGGTGGGATGGGAGGAGGACCAGGCGGTGGACACCCTCACCGCGGTCCTCCGGGACATGGGATTCCAGGTCGAGACCGGGGTGGCCGACCTGGAGACCGCCTTCGTGGCGACGTGGAACTCCCCGGCGGGCACGGACGGGCCCACGCTCGGCCTCATCGGAGAATACGACGCGCTCCGCGGGACCAAGGGGGCGTACCACGGAGACCAGCACAATGCACAGACGCCGGTGGCCCTGGCGGCGGCCAAGGCGCTGGCGGAGTACATGGCGAGCCACGACGTGCCGGGACGCATCAAGCTGTACGGCACGCCGGCGGAGGAGGTGGGACCGCCGGCCAAGACCATCATGTACAAGGCGGGGGTCTTCCAGGGTGCCGACATCCTGGTGCGCAGCCATTCCACCACGGCCACCGGTCGGGGCAAGGCCGGCTTCGGCATCTGCTGCCTCAACATCAACGAGGTGAAGTACACCTTCCACGGCTATCCCTCGCACCAGCTCAGCTCGTGGTTCGGCCGGAACGCCCTGGAGGCCGCGGTGATGTTCTACACGTCCGTGGACCGCCTCCGCTCCACGCTCCGCCCCGAAGCGCGACTTCAGGGCGTGATCCCCGAGGGCGGCGTGGCGCCCAACGTGGTTCCCGACAGAGCCGTGGTGGACTTCTACGTGCGCTACCCAGACGAGGTCTATCTGGAGCACGTTCAGCAGATGATGGACGACGCGGCCCGGGGTGCCGCCCAGGCCACGGGGACCAAGGTGGATATCGATCGCTACGGCGAGTACCGCGACGGCATCTCCCTGGGGACCCTCGAGGAGCTCACCTTCGCGTACGCCAAGAAGCTGGGAGCGCCCAATCTGCAGGAAGAGCCCGGTCGGCCGGCGGGGTACGAGGAGACGGGCTGGGTGAGCCGGGAGATCCCGGGGGTCGGCGTGAGCGTGGCCAGCTCCACCGGGGCGAACCACACGTACCAGATGCTGGACGATGCCTTCGTGGACATCGGGCACACCGGTTTCCGGCTGGACGCCCAGATCATGGCCGCCGTGCTCTACGACTACCTCACCGACGCCAAGCTCCGGGAGGCCGTGAGCACCGAGGAGACCACGCTGGCGGACCTGTTGGAGCAGTACCACGCCGAGCTGCGCAAGGTGTACGCTCCGGAGATGAAGGGACCGCCGGTGGGAGCGGACCGGCCGGGAAGCTGAGCGTCAGCGTTCGGCCACGCTCCCCATCATGCGGCGGGCGCTGTCGGCCCGTGCGTCCTCCTCGGGATAGACCTCGAGGAAGCGCTCGAAGTACGCCCGGGCGGTCGTGTAGTCTCCTGCCGCATAACGCGTGACACCGGCCTCGAAGAGAGCGCCGAAGTGGTTGGGCCAGAACTCGAGCACCAGCTCCATGAGCGGCCCCGCCGCTGCGGTATGTCCGTCCCCGCCGACGGTGGCGGCGGCCCGGTAGAGGGCTCCGGCCGCCACGGGGCGCTGGTCTTCGGGGAGCCCGAGGATGAAGGCCCGGGCGCTGGCGACGTTTTGGGCAAGGGCGAAGCAGGCGGCCTTGTAGCCGGTGCCTTCGGGACCCGACGGCGGACGATAGAGATCCACGGCGAGCCGGGCGTTCACCGGCGTGCAGTGGGACTTCATCCGCGCGAACCACGCTTCGGGGGTCGCGGGTGGTCGGGGCGGGGTGGGCTCCACCCGCTCCGTGACCACCACCACGGGCTGTACGGGCTCATCGGTGCGCAGCACCTCGGACACGTGGGGTCCGAGGATCATCACGACTGCGAGGGCCGGGAGGAGCTTCCTCAGCTTCTTCATGCCATGGGTCCTTTGATGGCACCCCGGCCGTCGGGGTGCACCGGGGGTGAGGCACGAAGGAGCAAGGGATATGCCATGCTCCCGGTCCTCGGGCGGCGGGGAATCGAGCCGCGTGCCGGATACCTTTTTCCGGGCATCGGCACCATGGATCCATCGCAATCTGCCAGAGGCACCCGGAGATGACGGGAGTCTCGCCGTCCTCCAGTGGGACGGGAAGGGTCCCGGATCCGGAGCGGGCACGCCATAATTGAACGGGCGGGGCCATCTCAATCCGGAGGGGGACCATGGACCAGACGATCCGGCGGGCCAGCTACTTCTACACCACGGTCAACGACCGCCCCGGCGAAGCGCTCCGCTTTCTCACGTCGTTGGCCGACCTGGGCATCAACCTGTTGGCCTTCACCGCCATTCCCGTGGGCCTGCACCAGACCCAGCTGACCATCTTCCCGGACGACGCGCACAAGCTCACCGATCAGAGCGAGCGGGCGGGGTTCTCCCTGGATGGGCCGTACTCGGCCCTCTTCGTGCAGGGGCGGGACGTGCCCGGCGCGCTGGTGGCGATCCACGAGGCGCTCCACGACGCCCACGTGAACGTCTACGCCGCCACCGGGGTCAGCGGCGGCGCGGGCCAGTTCGGCTACATGCTCCACGTGCGGCCCGGCGAGTTCGAGACCGCGGCGGCCGCGTTGGGGGTGTAGGGGCGCGCGGAGGCGCGGCCCCCGGGTCCCTCAGCCCAGGTCGTGGATGCGCACCTGGCTGGCGTTGAAGAGGGGAATGAGAAGCCGGTTCCGCTTGGAGTCGTACCCGATGTCGGCTGGGGCCTCCACGTCCTCCACGACCTTGGCCACATGGCCGTCGGCGCCGACGCGGTACACGCACGAGTCACCCCAGCTCGACATCATGAAGCCCCCGTCGGGAAGGGAGACGATCCCGTCGAGCTGACGGTCGCTCGCCGGCATCATGTTGGTGCGGTTGCCGTCCGCGTCCAGACGGTAGACCTCTCCCGATCCGAAGGTCACCACGAGGATGCCCCGGCTCCCCACGGTGATTCCGTTGGGTGCGCCCAGGCTGGCGTCCTTCTTCACGGCCACGATCCGATCGTCGTCGATGAGACGGTAGACTGCGTCGCTCCCGTCGGGCTCGAGACCGCTGTCGCCCATCTGCAGCCCCGAGTCCGTGAAGAACATGGTACCGTCGCCTCCAGGGGCGATGTCGTTGAGGAAGGTGGCGTGCTCGAGGCACGCATTTCCCTTGGAGGCGCCCGAGTGACGGTCGTACATGCGTACGCAGTTGATGTCCGTCACATAGAGGGTGCTGTCCTGGAGCGCCAGGCCCTTGGGGGCGTTGAGGGGCGCGGTCGGTGCGCTGTCGATCCAGTGGAGATCCAGCACCTCACCGTCGGGCGACACGCGGGAGATGAAGCCGTTGCCGTCCTTGTCCACCGGGGTCCCGTTGATGTTGGACACAAGGTAGACGTCGGCTTCGGGATCGTAGAGCACCGATTCGGGGGTGGAGAAGCCCGACACGACGAGGTCACCGCCCGCGGCGCTTCCTTCGTCTCCCGCCCCCGGTTCGCCCCCTCCGCACGCGGACAGCCAGACGACGGCGAAGGCCAGGGTGAGCATGGAGAGAAGGGTCCGGGTGCGCGCGGTGGCAGAGCACATGATACGCTCCATATCGAGGTGACGACGAACGGGGAGAAGCTAGGGTCTGCCCCCCCGTCCTGCCATGGCTCGTCCTCCCCCCCTTGCGCCCGAGGGCGTGCGCGGCGTCTTTTCGCGCCCACCCCCTTCGCCAATTGGTATCCCCGTCGTCTGATCAGCGCACGCCCATGGACATGACTCGGCGCAACCGCATCGCCCAGTGGGCATTCGACGCCCGGAGCATTCTGGGACGCTTCCACCTGTGGCTCGAGGACGTGGAGGAGGGGGCCGTGGGTGACGCCCCCCAGGGCGAGGCCTTCGTGGGCGAGGCCCTGGAGCGCGCCTTCGTCACCGCCGCCGCCGTGACCGCCCTGGGCACCCGGCTCTTCGGCCGCTACGGCGAAGCGGTGGACGCGGACAAGGCCACGGTGAACCGGGTGAAGAAGGATGCCGACGCCGCCTCGGCGTACGTCCTCTCCGAGGGCCTCTGGTTCCTCACCCGCAACCTGCCGGAGAACCACGCGCTCATGGTGAGCCTGGGCGAGGGCCTCATGCCCAAGGCGGGTGAGACACCGGAGATGGGCGCCAACCCCCAGCTGGGCTTCGGCCGGGTGTACGCCCGTCCCCAGGTCGCCCGCTTCGTGGAGGGCTGCGTGCATCGCCTTCTCAACGACGGCCGCTATGGCTGGGTGGAGTTCTGGCGGGACATCCAGAACGAGGGCCTCACCCTCTGGGGCGCCGCGGTGGACACGCTGGAGAACACCTCCCGCTTCGCCAAGGGGAGCCCCACGGGACCCCTGACCGTGCTGCACGTGTTCGATCAGCCCCTCCGGGTGGCCCAACCCTACGAGGGGTACATGGGGGCGCTCGTCCTGCCCCGCGCGGTCGTGGAGGGGGCGGCGGAGCGGTCCGTCCTCATCGACTATCTGACCCCCCGCTCCCTCGTCATGGAAGCCATCCAGGCCACCTATCCCGGCATCCGTCCGGAGCACGTCCACGTGTGGACCCTGTACGGGATGTCCCGGGCTGCGCGCATCGGCGACCTCTGGCAGAGCTGGCGCGACCTGGGGGCCCACGTGGTGGAGGACGGCTGGCCGGTACCGGGCACCGGCGCGGGTGCCTTCAACGACTCGGGCACGTACGCGCCCTGCTTCAAGGTGGGCACCTTCGAAGGAGACGACGGAGCGACGCACGTCTTCATCTGCGACGGCTACGCGGCTTCCGCCGAGGCCGTGCAGGCCGCCAGCCTGGACCCGGTCCTCGACACCAGCACGTCCCTCTGCCTCTTCTCGTCCCACTTCGAGGG
>JASFRY010000133.1:0-9190 GCA_050114675.1 Gemmatimonadota bacterium
GAGCGTGCTCAGGTCCAGGCGCGGGTTGGCGTCGGTGAAGTCGCCCAGGGGGATGGAGTAGGTCTGGAGGATGAGCTCCCACGGGTGCTGGAAGCGGCGCTCGTCCATGTCGGAGCGCCGCATGACGTGGGTCTCCAGAGGCCGGCGTATGGCCCCGTAGCGGCGCAGGTCCACCGAGGCCGTCCGGCCCGAGGCGTCCTCCACCTGCACGCTCAAATCCACCGGGGGCTTCTCGGCCTCGTCGTCCTTCTTTGCCCCACCGCCCGGGCGGCCACCCTCCGCCTTCTTCGTCGTGTCCGCCGCCGGATCCTTGCGGGGCCCCGGCTCGTCGTTGGTGGGCGCCAGCATGAAGTCGAGGGTCGTGCCCGGGCCCAGCGACCAACGGTCGGCGAGACCATCGGGGAGGAGCACCTCGTAGCGGGCCGGGGGGCCCATACGGGTGGTGTCCGGCCCCGCGATGCGGTTGTTCCACCCCAGGAAGACGGCCTGGTTCTCCTGGGATGCGGAGGTGTTGTTCCGGTTGGACGAGCGCAGCTCCAGCGTCTCCTCCTTCCACACCGCGAGGGAGTCGCCGCGGATCACCACACCCGGCTCCGTTCCCGAGGTGACGTCGATGTCCTCCTCGTAGGTGGCCAGGGGCCGGAGCGCGCTGGTCTCGTAGCGGGTGACATACATGGTCTTGGGCAGCCAGTGCCCGATGACCCGATGGTCGCGGAAGATCGGCAGGTAGCGCTTGTCGCCCTTGAGAACCACCTCCAGGAAAGACGACACGTAGAGCTCGGCGAAGTGGCGCTGGTCCCGCTGGGGCAGGAGAGCCCGCAGATCCAGGATCCGGCCGCTGCGCGGCCCGTTGTCGTGGTTCTGCCAGACTGTGTTCCACTGGCCGTGGTTGGCCCGGTACACGTAAACCGCCGCCTTGAAGTGGAAGCGATCGTCGGTGAACCGCAGCCGGTCGTAGATGCGCAGGCCGTGGAAGCTGGTGACGTCGCCGTCGTGGGAACCGTGGAACGTGAGATAGCTCACGTCCCGCATCTCCACCTTGCGGCCCGTAGGGAGGTACTGCCCGTCCACCGGCGCAATGGACACCACGCCCCGGATGTCGAACCCGAAGTCGAAGGCCAGCGTGGCGTCGTCGGGGTAGTGGCTCAGCCGGTTGAATGCCGCCGCATCGGCCACGGCCTCCCCACCCCGCGAGTGGCCGATGAGGGCGATGTGCCCCATGTCCACCTTGCCGTAGAAGGGGTTGCCCCGCTCCTCGTTGAAGCTCGCGAAGAGCTGCAGGTGCTTCAGGAGGAGGTAGCCGCGCCCGTCGTTCTCGCCGCGGATCCCACCGTTGATGAAGTTCTCGTCCACGCTGGCCAGGATGTAGCCGCGGCTCGCCAGGAGGTTGCCCAGGTAGTCGTAGCCCGGGTCCGAGAAGTCCTTCATGTCGTGGTTGCCGTGCACGACCAGCACCAGGGGGAAGGGCCCGGCGCCGTCGGGATACCACACCCGGGCGTTGAGCGGGACCTCCTTGGGCGTGAAGCCCCAGTAGCTGTTGCGCTCCTTCGCCGACCGTCCCAGGTCCACGAGCTTCGAGATGTCCACCGTCTCGGTCTTGATGGACACCGAGTCGCGGTAGACCGCACGGTTCTTGTCGGTGCCGCTCCCGTAGTAGAGCGTGCTCACCTGGTGGGGACCCGGACGCGACGGGTCGGGCGCGTCCAGGGCCTGATGCGCCAGCACCACGTCGGCGTCGTTGGGGGTGAGCTTCAGGGCGGGCGTGCAGGAGGCGGCGGCCACGACGAACGCGGCCGCCGCCAGAAGTCGGTTCGTATTCATGCCCGCAACGTTAGAGCAGGGTGACCGACGCTGGCAATCGCGGGGCGTGAATGCGGTCGCTCCGAGGCGCCCTCGAGCCAGTCTTGGTCCGGTCGTCCGGCGCCGCCTCGCCGTGCCCTGGACCTGACCCCCATCCCTGGGTACCCTTCCGGTTCACCCAGGCAAGGGAGTGATTCGTGGCCAACCCCACCGTCACCATCGAGACCAATCACGGCACCATCACCGCCGAGATGTTCGCCGACGCCGCACCCAAGACGGCCGGCAACTTCATGGAGCTCGCGAAGAAGGGCTACTACGACGGCGTCATCTTCCATCGCGTCATCGACGGATTCATGATCCAGGGCGGCGACCCCACGGGCACCGGTCGGGGCGGTCCGGGCTACACCATCCCCGACGAGTTCGCGCCCGGGCTCCAGCACACCGGCGAAGGCATCTTCTCCATGGCCAACGCCGGGCCCAACACCGGCGGCTCCCAGTTCTTCATCACCCTGGCCGCCACGCCCTGGCTCGACGGCAAGCACGCCATTTTCGGCAAGGTGACCGACGGGATCGACGTGGTCCGCGCCATCGGCAAGCTGAAGACCGGGCCTGGCGACCGTCCGGTGGAAGAGGTGGTGATGGAGAAGGTGACGGTCCAGGAGGACTGACCCGCCGCGGCAACCTTCCGCGGTATCGACCGGTCCCAACACGTGGACCGGGGCAGAGCGGCAGGCATGTCGAGACCAACGCCGACCGGGCCAGCTGGCGTCGCTGGTGCGCCGTCCCGGCGAGTGTCCGTCGTACCGCACTGGCGACGTCGGGCGGAGCCGTGAGCCGAGCCACCCCGCCTACGGCGCCTTCGGGAGCTCGCGCCGGCTCTGATCGGTCCGTGCTTTCTTGCGCTCTTCCGCGCACGCTCAACGGCCCATCAACGTCCGTCTCAACTTCAACCAGAGTCGTCCGAGTGGGCCGCTCTCCCAGAGCCGTTGCTCGGCCTCGATGCGCCGCCAGTCCACCCGAGTGTGGATCCGCCATGCCCCGAGCCCGAAGCACACCACCGCTACGCCCAAGGCCAGGATCCCCATCCGGAGCCACCAACCGGGCTGTCGTCCCAGGCTGTGCAGCACCGAGGCGGTCCCCGCCACGAAGAGGAGCAGCCCGCTCACGAAGAGCCCTCCGCCTCTCATGGTTCTCGTCCCCCTTGGATTCGACCAGGCCTCCCTAACGCGGGATGATGGGCAACCGCACGTGTGAGGGGTGCTCCGCGTCGTGGAGCACCCGCTGGTGGGCGGACACGAACGTGGTGTCCCGCTCGTTGTCACCGCCGGTGTTCAGGTTCCGGTCGTACTTGGGGAACGCCGCCGAAGCCACCACCACACGAAGCCGGTGGCCGGCCGGAATCACGATGCCCGTGAACCAGAGGTCGATGTCGTAGCGGTAGACCCGGTTGGGCGTGAGGAGCGACGGCTTGTCGAAGCCGTTGCGGAAGCGCGCGCGCATGACCCCGTCCTGGATCCTCGAGGCCCGCCCGTCGGGGTAGACGTGGAGGAGCATGACGTTCCAATCGGTGTCACGGGCGTCGGTGGCGGCCCACAGCGTGGCCGACATGGGCCCCGTGATCTCGGTGTCCTCGGCCAGCGGCTCGGTGGTGAAGGACAGCACGTCGTTCCGCGCGGCGTGTACCGCGGCATAGTCCTCGTTGATGTTGAGCTCGAGCTCCCGGGCATCCACCAGATAGGGCGTGGGGTCGCCAGGATCGTACGTGAAGGTGTCGGCCGGCTCGTCACCCGGCTTGTCGGTGCTGAGCACGCCGTCGCCGGCCGTGGTGTTGGCGCCGCCGCCGGAGTGCAGGTAGAAGTCGGTCCACACCGTACGCGCCAGCGGCCACTCGTTCTCCTGGCGCCACCGGTTGTCCCCCATGATGAAGAGGTCCAGGGGCGGCTCCCGCTCGATGCCGTTGTCCATCCCCTTGAGCCAGTGGTCGAACCACCTGAGCTGGAGCGCCCGGTGGTCGATACGGGCCTGGGGTCCGAAGTCGCCGTTGACGTAGTCGATGCCTTTGTGGGCTCCGGGGTCCATGACGACGCGTTGGAAGGGGTGTTCGGTCAGCGTGTCGAGCCCGGTGTAGTTGCGGATGGTGCCCCGGGCGTCGTCGTACCACCCGGCGATCCCCAGCACCGGCACCTTCACACGGTCCAGGCGCGCCTCGATGCTCAAGCCCCGCCAGTAGTCGTCCAGCTGCTGGTGGTCGAACCAGTCGTTCCAGAACTGGCGTCTCGGGCATCCCGACGCCGTGTCGGCGGCCATGACCGGGAGGTGCCGGTAGGCCGCCACGACGTCCACGTTGCTGATGTCCGACAGTGTCTCCTTCACCGCCGTGAGGCAGAGCCAGGGTACGATGGTGGGGGAGAAGACCATGTCGATGTAGGGAACCAGCCGGATGGGATCGGCGGTGGCCACCACCGGCGCGATGGTGGTGAGGTGGGGCGGCGCCGCGATGGCGGCGTACCAGGTGTAGAGTCCGGGGTTGGACCGGCCCACCATCCCCACCTTGCCGCTGCTCCCGGGCAGCGATGCGGCCCACTCCACGGCGTCGTACCCGTCCTGCTCCTGCATGGCGTTCATGTCCAGGACGCCCCCGGATCCGCCCCGCCCCCGCACGTCCTGCTTCACGTACACGTAGCCCCGGGACGCCCAGAACACCGCGTTGGCCGTGTCGATGCGCAGGTAGGGCGTGCGCTCCATCACCACGGGGAAGGGTCCGTCGCCCACGGGCCGTCCCACGAAATTCATGAGGGTGGTGCCGTCTCTGGCCTGCATGGGCACCGCCGGATCGATGGTCACGGCGTAGGTGGAGTCCGACATATCGTCGCCCCAGAGCGGATAGTAGGGCTCCCACTCCGGTGGCTCGCTGCGCCGCACGAACCAGACCCGGTCGGCAGGCTCCCCACCACGGAGAAGCCGGCCCTGGAGGGTGTCGCCGTGGAGCACACCC
The DNA here is from genome assembly GCA_050114675.1 of Gemmatimonadota bacterium. Classification (GTDB taxonomy): domain Bacteria; phylum Gemmatimonadota; class Gemmatimonadetes; order Longimicrobiales; family Gaopeijiaceae; genus SZUA-318. The sequence continues at coordinate 4,796 of JASFRY010000133.1, forward strand.
CGCACCGCGGCGCCGCTGGCGAAGGAGAGGTAGACCGAGTCGCCGACCGCGCTGACGGAAGTGACGGTTTCCAGCGGGTCGCCGCTCCGCCGTCTCAGCCAGCTGTCCGGCGCCGTCGTTCCTTCGAAGTGGGCGAAGCCGAAGCGACGCCGGGCCTCGAAGCCGCCGCTGGGCTCGGCCCCCATCATCCGGTAGTAGTCCCAGTCCCCGGTGAGGGCATCAACGGTGCCCCCACCCGGCCCACCACACGCCGCCGAAGCGAGGACGATCGCGCCGGCGACCGCGCTCCATGGGGCCCGTCGGATCCACGCTCTCGAGCTCATGCCGTCTCCTCGTCTCCGGTCCCCGTACCCGCGCCTCGGGCCCGCGGACCGGTCATGTCCAGGTCAACCGCTCAACGTCCGTGGTGCGCCTTGAGCGCCGCTTCATACAGCTCCAGGTAGCGCCGGGCCGAGCCACCCCAGGAGAAGTCGCGACTCATGGCCCGTCGCATGTGCTGGTGCCATGCCTCGCGGTCCGGATACAGGGCAAAGGCCCGGTGGAGGGCTACCTCCAGGGCATGGCTCGTGTACTCGTCGAAGACAAACCCCGTCTCCTGGTCCGTCACCGTGTCGGCGAGGCCACCCACCCGCCGCACCACGGGGAGGGCCCCATAGCGCTGGGCCCGCATCTGTGTGAGACCACAGGGCTCGTACTGGGAGGGCATGAGGAGGATGTCGGAGCCGAGGAGCAGCCGGTGCTCCCGCTGCTCCGTGAACTCGAAGAACGCCGCCACCCGGTCCGGGATGTTGCGCGCCACCTCCTCGAGCTGCTGCTGATAGCCCGGATCACCCTCGCCGAGGAAGATGAACTGGCTCTCCGGCAAGCGGTACAGCAACCCGTCGCTCAGGATCAGGTCGAAGCCCTTCTGACGCGCCAGGCGGGCAGTCATTCCCACCAGCGGGACGTCGGACCTCAGCGGCAGTCCGGCCAGCTCCTGGAGCCACGCCTTGCACGCCGCCTTCCCCGACAGATCCTCCCGGCCGTAGCCCCGGACGGCCTCGGGGTCCGTCGTGGGATTCCACAGATCCTGGTCGATGCCATTGAGGATGCCCACCAGGCGGTCCCCCAGGGCGATGAAGGGGTCGTGGAGCCCGAATCCACCCGACTCGGTGCGCAGCTCGTGGGCGTGGGTCGGACTCACCGTGGTCACCCAGTCGGCATACGTGATGCCGCCCTTGAGCCAGTTGAGCTGGCCGTAGTACTCCATCCGGTTCCAGTGCCACACCTCCTGGGGCAGACCCACCGGATCGATGCTGTCGCGCCCGAACAGCCCCTGGTATCCCGCGTTGTGGACCGAGAGGACGCACGCCACCGCGTCGTAGAACGGCTGACCGGCATAGACGGTGCGCAGGTAGACCGGCGCCAGCGCCGTATGCCAGTCGTGGGGATGGAGCACGATGTCGGCGTCGGGCTCGATCCTGGGCAGCGCTTCCAGGACCGCCCGGGCGAAGAGCGCGAAGCGGAGATGGTTGTCGCTGTAGTCGACACCGCCCTCCCCGTAGAGTCCCGGCCGGTCGAAGGCCCACGCGTTCTCCACGAAGTACACGCGGGGCCCTTCGGGCGGATCGACCTTGCGTAGGATCCGGCACTGCTGGACGCCTCCTGCCAGCGGAACGGCCATGTCGTCACACGCAGGCTCCAACGCCGGCGCCGCCTCCCGGGCGACGCGGTACAGGGGCATGAAGACCGAGGTGGCCATGCCCGTATGGGCCTGGTGCATGGAGATGCCGCGCACGGCCTCGGCGAGCCCGCCGGTGCGCGCGAACGGCCAGTACTCGGCGACGAGGTGGAGCACGTGGGCGTCGGGTCGGGTCATTCCGTATTCTGACATGGCACCGGGTTGACCGCCACCACGCCTCCGAACCGCGGGGGGCAGCCCCGCAGACCACCGGTCCCGCCCCTGCCCCGGCGAGCGTCAGGAGACGGCCGGGACGCGTGGCACACGGTGCGGCGCAGCAGGAGGACGAACCGGTGACAGCGTATAAGCTACGCGCATGGAACAACTCAAACCGTTAACGTGTAAGCTCTTGTGCAGCGCCGCATTCTTGGATCGGTCGTCACGGTGCTGACGTTTTCCGGCCGGTCCAGCCTTCTGAAGAACGGGGTCAGCTTTTGGGTAAGAAGCACCAGAAATCGCAGCTCGACCACGCCCGCGACGAGCTCATGAGCCACGTCGTGCGGTGTGAGGTCCTCAACGCGCGCATGCAGGATCGCCACGCGTGGCTGGACGACACCATGGAGTACATGAGGGACCGGTATCCCTTCCTGAACGAGATGGAGTTCACGCGCCTCGAGATGATCGGGCGGCAGTTCATCGAGCCGGCCATTCCCCATGGGAAGGGCAACACGGCCCGCAACCGGCCCGAGGCCACCGTGGTGACCGACGACGGGGAGCAGGTGCCCGAGTCGGCGGTCGTCGCCGAGCCGGAGGAGGAGTTGCAGCCCGCCTGATCTCGTGTCGGTGGGACCATGCGAGAGGGGAGGCCGGACGTCCGGCCTCCCCTTCGTGTTTCCGCCCGCCGGCCCTGGAGGGGGTCAGTCCTCCTTGCGGGTACCCTTGAAGGGATTCTCGCCCCGGGGCGTGGTGATCGTTCCCTCCATGGTGCCGTCGTCCTTCACGGCGGCCGTGAAGGTCTGGCTGAAGGTACGATCCCCGCGGCCCAGCTCCAGCACGAAGGTGAGCTGGTCCCCGTCGATCTTGCCGTTCTTGATGGGAACCTCGCCCATGCGCAGCTGAGCGGTGCCGGTGACGTCCGTTCCGTCCTGCTTGAACGTCATGGTCACGGTCTGCGCCCCCCGCGGGGTCTCCCAGGAGAGCATCCAGGTACCCGACACGTCGGGGGTCTGAGCCGCGACGGAAGAGGCGAAGGCGAACGTGGCGGCGAGGGCCGCCAGAACAGAGGCACGACGCATGGTCGAACTCCGGGAAGGGTGAATCGCCGCCGGAGAGGCGGCCAGTGGATACAGACGCGCGCCAGGGGAGATTCGTTAAGAGGCGCCTTCGGCGCTCTGCGCGCGCGAGACGATATCGGCAGCGTGCGAGGACGGCTGCCAGTCGGGCTTCCGCAAACGCAAAGTCTCTCCGTGGCGAAGGACGTGGAGATCCTCCGCGGGGAGCCCTGCGGACCTCCAGGCGCCCCGCGTACGCTCGGGCGGCTCCAGGGGATCCTCGAAGGTCAGACGCCACGTGCCCCAGTGGATGGGCACGAAGGCCCCCTCCCCGCCGGCCTCGGCGTAGGCCTGCACCGCCTCTTCCGGATTCATGTGGGCCGCGGCCATGAACCAGCGGGGCTCGTACGCGCCCACGGGCAGGAGGGACGCGTCGAAGGGCCCCAATCGCGCTCCGATCTCGGAGAACGCCGGACAGTAGCCCGAGTCGCCGGCGAAGTAGATCCGCGGGCCGGCCGGCGCTTCCTCCCCGTCCTCGGAGCGACCCGCGGTCGCCTCCGCACGCTTTACGCCCTCCGCGGGCCGCACCACCCATCCCCCCCAGAGCCTTCTGTTGGTGCCCCCGGGACGGCGGCGCGTCCAGTGCCGCGCCGGGACGCACACGGCCTGGAACCGCGCTCCGGGGAGATCGGCCGCCTCCCACCAGTCCCGCTCCACGACGCGGGTGACCCCCACGCCTGCGAACCAGTCGGCATACCCCAGGGGCGTGTACCAGGTGAGCTCATCCCCGAACCGCTCGTGGAGCCGCCGGACGGTGTCCCGATCCAGGTGATCGTAGTGGTCGTGGGACAGGAGCACGGCATGGATGGGAGGGAGGGCCTCCATGGCCAGGGGCGCCACGACGAATCGGCGTGGCCCCATGAACCCCACCGGGGAGCACCGCTCCGACCAGACAGGGTCGGTGAGCAGGTTCAACCCCGGGAGCTGGACAAGGACGCTGGCGTGCCCGATCCAGGTGATCCGCACCTCCCCGCCCTCCGCCGCCGGTCGCGCGGGATCGGAGATGGCCACGGGGAGCGTGCCGGGTGCCGGATCCGGTGGCCGGCGGCCCAGGAGCCACTCTATGGCCACTTTGCCGATGGACTTGCGCAGCGCCTCGTCCCCGGCGGCCATGGGCCAGGGATTCCGGAAGCGTCCGTCGGGAGCGTGGTGAGCAGGAAGAGGGGTCACGGTTTCGGGGCTACACCCGTCAGCGCGTGCAGTGCCGTGGGGCTTGTACCATACCATACAGTATGGTATGTTTCTATCGAAGCCGGGAGTGTGGAGATCCACGCAAGGGATCCGCCCGGAAGGTGGAGCCCTCCGCAATCGGAGAACCTCATGGCGCGAACCACGCGGGACGACTGGATCGCAGAAGGCCTGGGCGTGCTGGCCCGTGAAGGGGACGGAGCCCTCACCGTCGAC
>JASFRY010000134.1:0-9169 GCA_050114675.1 Gemmatimonadota bacterium
TTTTTGGGGGGGGCTTCGCCGCCTCCCACTACGGCGGGGCGGGGGGCTGTCGCGGCGGGCCCGGCCGGAAGCACATCAGCTCAGGAGATCAGCCGATGTTGGGGTTGTTGTTCTTCTCCACGTCGGGAAGCGGCAGGCAGCGCGTGCTGCCGTACACGCCACCCTTGTGGTAGGCCTCGCCCGGCGCCGGGTCCAGCGGCAGGTTGAACCGCCGGATGTCGTAGAAACGGTGCCCGGTGAGCCACAGGACGCGGTCGCGCTCCTGGATCACGTGGGCCTGGATCTCCGCCTCGTCGGTGCTGTTGAAGGCGGGCAGCCCCGCGCGCTGGTGGAAGGCGTTGATGATGCCTACCGCCGTGCTCCCGCCCTGCACCTCGGCGATGATGAGCTGCGCCTCGTCGTAGCTGGCGATGGGGATCGGGTCCCCCTGGCTCTGGTACTTCTCCTGGAACCAGATGGGCGTGCCCTCGGTGGCCGTATAGCCGCCGTCCAGGACCGGGACGCGGGGATCCGAAACTCCCATCCAGGTCACATTCCGGTAGTTCGGACCCACGCTGAGGGCGTCACCGCCCGTGGGCGGGTTCCCGCTCTGGTCGAAGACCCGGTTGTACCGGCGTGACGAAGCGCCGGAAGCGGTCATGTCGTATTCGAAACCGGCTGATACCTGTTGTGCGTCGGCCAGGGCCTGCTGCCCCTGTCCCATGTCCAGATAGGCCCGCGCCCGTCCCACGTGCGCCAGGTTCACCAGGTCCGCCTGTCCCGCGGCCTGGGCCGCGGTGAGGGCCGTCCCGAAGCGCACCACCGCCGAGTCCAGCAGCTCCTGGCCGTCCATGGCGGCCGAGAGGTTGACGGCCGCCTCGCAGAAGCCTTCGGCAAACAGGACGTAGCTGTAGCCCGCGTAGGCCGCGGCCTGCGCGATGAGCTTCTGACGCCCCGCGACCTCCTGGTCCGTCCACTGCTGGAGATAGTCCAGGATGTTCTCCGACGACCATCGGGCGGTGGACAAGGGCTCGTACACGCCCAGCGACGTGCACCCATACGTGCCGTAGCGCGCGTCGTCGGACTTCACGTCCCGGCGGTCGTACGGCCACCGGTCGGCGGTCTGGGTCGCGTCCACCGTCTCGTGCGCCAGCACCGAGCTGAGCGCCACGTACGCGCCGAAGGCGCACTCGAAATCACCCGCGGCCCCGTTCACCAGGAGGGTGGCGTTCTTGGGTTGGGCCAGCCCCTCCGCGGGAATCTGCTTGGGCGTGTCCACGTTCAGGGCGCTGTCCAGGGTGTTGCAGGCCGTCGCGGACAGCATGACGGCAAGTCCCAGCGTCACCCATCCCAACAGTCCGCCCCGGGCCCGGATCGGCCCGTGCTTGCGTCGGTTGTTCATTCCCTGCCGCCCCACATTCGAAGTCTCGTTGATTCGGTTCGACGTAGTCATGGCTCCCTCCTCAGAAGTTGACGTGGAGGGTGGCGACGAACTGCGCGAGCTGCGGAAGCACGTCCTGCTCCCAGAGGGAGTAGCTTCCGCCACGGCTTCCTCCGTTGAACGTGGCCTCGGGCTCCAGGCCCGGATAGCTGGTCCACGTGAAGAGGTTCCGGCCGGCAATGGTGAGGCTCAGGTTGTTGGCCCCGATGCGGCCTGCGACGTCGGTGGGGAAGGTGTACGTCGCCGAGACCTCGCGGAGCTTGGCGAAGCCCGCGTCGTGGATGAGCACGTTGACCAGGCCGTTCTGAAGCTCGCCCATCTCCACGGGATCATAGTCCTGGGGGACGTAGTTCTCACGGCACAGGTCGAAGAAGAAGCAGCGCACGCGCTGGTTGCCGTCGAGCTTCTTGTACCCGGTCTTGAAGTCGAGCTGGGCGTAGAGCTGGAAGTTGTTGAAGAGCGTGACCGTGGTGTTGAAGCCGCCGTCGATCTTGGGGACGTTGCGTCCCAGGTAGACCGGCGGCGCCACGAGCGACCCATTGGCGTCGTAGCAGGGCGTGGTTCCGCCCTGGCCGTCGTCACACATCATGGAGCTCTTCGTCACGGTGCCGTCGGCCCCGAAGCTGGCGCTCACCACCTTCTGGTGGAACCACGAGCCCACCGGGTAGCCGATCTGGTGCCGCACGTAGGAGCCGGCCTGGACGTAGTTGTCCGTGGTCACGTCACCCAGACTCACCACCTCGTTGTGGTCCGTGGACACGTGGAAGCCCATGTCCCACTTCACGTTGTCGGACTGGTACGGCGTGCCGCGCAGCGTGACCTCGACGCCGCTGTTGTCGATGCGGCCCGCGTTGACCCACTGGCTTCCGGTGAAGCCGGTGGACGGAGCGATCTGCCGAAGGAGAATCGCGTCGCGGGTGTGCTGGTTGAAGTACGTGAACTCCAGGGCCAGTCGGTCTTCGAGGAAGCCGGCGTCGAAGCCGACCTCGACCTCGCTGCTGCGCTCGGGGCCCAGGTCCTCGTTCCCCACGGTGCCCGGGGTCACGGTACCCACGTCGTTGGGCCCGGTCACCGGGCTGAAGGTCCTGAGGGCGGCGTACTGCTCCGGCTGCTGGCCCGACTGTCCGTAGGCCGCCCGGAGGCGGAAGGTGTTGGTGTACGGAAGGTGGAAGAACGGCTCCTCGCTCAGCACCCAGGTGCCGCTCACCTTCGGGTAGTACACCAGGTTGAAGTTGTCACCGAACGCGCTGTTGTCGTCGGCCCGCAGGCCCACGGTGAGGAAGCGCGAGTCCTTCCAGTTGATCTGCTCCTGGCCGTAGATGCCCACCGTCGTGTTGTTGACGTAGGTCTGCAGCCCGGTGCGGTTCTGGGTGGTGGCGTCCACGGCGGTGAGTCCGGGGACCGGGAAGCCCTCACCGTACGCTTCCACGTAGTCGTCGTGCTTGCGGTAGTACTGACCGCCCACCGACGTGCTGGTCTGCACGTCGGGGAAGAGCTCGTACTTCACCGTCGCCGAGTAGTCCAGCGTGGTGTAGTTCGTGCGGTTGGTCACCACGTCGGCGTACCCCCGATCCGCGAAGGAATCGTAGTAGGTGTACCGGTCGTCGTGGTTCATCAGGTCGTGGTCCTGCGTGTTCGTCTGGTCGATGCCGAAGCTCAGACGGTGCGAGAACCAGTCCGTGGGGTTGTTGTGGATCTGGACGCTTCCCGTGAAGCGGCCCAGGTCCTCCCACGTGAGGTAGAGGGCGTGGTAGGAGTCGGGCGTGCCGCTCCAGAAGCCCCGCCGGTACGGGTCCGACAGCTTGGTCGGCGTCATGAAGTAGGTAGTCCACGTCACGCCGCCGCAGCCCGCCTCGCAGGCCAGGTCGGTGCGGCCCGCCACGTAGCCGAAATTCCCGTCGATGCGCCACTGCTCGTTGGGCGTCACCGTGACGTTCAGGCGGGCGGTTCCCTTCTTGACCTGGTTGGTGGGCTCCACACCGGTGTTGTGCTCGTAGCCGGCCGACAGGAAGTACTGGACGAAGTCGTTCCCGCCGCTCATGCTCCCGTCGTAGCTCTGCAGGTAGCCCGTCTTGAAGATGTTCTTGGGCGTCTCGCCCAGGCTGTCCTGCATCTGCAGCCAGTTCTGCTGCAGCTGGTCGAAGTTCAGGGACGTGAGCTGGCCGTTCACCTCGCCCCAGTTGGTCCACAGGCGGCCCGCCGGATTGGCGAACCAGTTGGCGCCCTGGCGCACCTGGAGCGTGAAGCGCGGCGCGCCGCGGTTGCCCCGCTTGGTGATGATCTGGATCACCCCGTTGGCCGCCTCGGTGCCGTACAGCGTGGCGGCGGCCGGACCCTTGATGACCTCGATGCTCTCGATGTCCTCGGGGTTGATGTCGCTGATCCGGGAGATGCTCCGGGAGCCGAAGCCCTGGTTGATGGGACCGGCGGCCTCGTTGTTGTTCACCCGCACGCCGTCCACGTAGATGAGGGGCGTGTTGGACAGCGAGAAGGTCGACGCGCCGCGGATGTTGATGCGCGAGGCACCTCCCACCATCCCGGTCGAGGACAGCACCGTCACGCCGGCGACGCGTCCGTTCAGCACCTGCTGGACGTCGGTGACCGGGGCCTTCCGGGTGAGATCGGCCGCGTCGATGGTGGACACCACGTTGCCGATGGCCTTCTTCTGCGTGGCCCCGGGTGTCCCCGTGACTACGATCTCGTCCAGCGAGATCGCCGTCTGGCTCATCTCGAAGCGCAGATTCAGGTCACCCGGGTTGGCCTCGACGACCTGGTCTGCGTAGCCGATCATGGTGACCTGCACCCGGACCGGGCCTTCGTTCACGTTCAGGATCAGGAAACGGCCCTGCTCGTTGGTCAGCCCGCCTCGGTTGGTCCCCACGAGGGAGATCTGCGCTGAGCTGATCGGTCTGCCGTTCTGGGCATCGACGACGATGCCGCCGATGGCGTTCTGCTGGGCCGCCACTCCGGCGGGCAAGAGCGCCGTGGCCAGGCCCAACGCTCCAGCCAACATGAGCGCCAGGGTGGGTCGGCGTGTCTTGAACCTCTCCGTGGGTGTCGGAGTCTTCCTCACGAACTTCCTTCCCATCGTTCCCCCTCCTTCACGGGTAATCCGGCCGTAGAGGCCGGCTTGACTGGGTCAGCCTCCTGAGGGTGAACCGAAGACGCCCTCGTCCCCGCATGGGCAGGGGCAGGCGAGGGCGTTGGTTTGGGTCCTCCCGAGGAGGTTCACAAATATGTCACATCTTGGCCCTCATGTGACCCTGGGAGACCCGGACCCGACAGGGTCGACCCCGGAGGATGGTGCAGGACTCCTGCCTTCAGGGCACCCGGGGCCTGGAGAAGATCCGCGCCGGGGGGCGGCTGTCGGGTCCGCCGCGTCCCTGTCCTCCTGCCGTCTCACGCCGTATCCTCTCCTCCGACGCGACCCTCGACCGAAAGCCCGGAGGATCCCCGTGACCCGTGCGCATCCGCTCCGTCCCCGGCCCCTGCGTCTTATCCCGCTCCGCATCCTTCCCGTGGCGGCGATGGCGACCCTCCTCTCCTGCGCTCCGGGAGCGGCTCCTGAATCGCCGGCGCCGGCGGCAGGCGGGGCCTACGACGTGGTCATCTCCAACGGACGGATCGTGGACGGGACCGGAGCCGCGTGGCACTACGGCGACGTGGGCATCCGCGGGGATCGCATCGCCGACATGACCCCGGCCGGCATGCTCGCCGACGCACCGGCCCGGCGGCGCGTGGACGCTCGAGGGCTGGTGGTGGCGCCCGGCTTCATCGACATCCAGGGACAGTCGGGGGGCTCGTTCCTCTTCGGCGACGGGCGGGACGTGAGCAAGATCACCCAGGGCATCACAACGGAGATCCTGGGTGAGGGGTCCACGCCGGCGCCCCTGAACCCCCAGTACCTCCCCGAAGACCTGCCTGCCGACCCGGACCGCGCCGCCATGATCCGGCGCTTCGCCGAGCCCCATGGCTTCCGGACGTGGCTCCAGGCCATGGAGTCCCACGGCATCGCGCCCAACGTGGGCTCGTTCGTGGGGGCGGCGACGGTACGGGTCTACGCCAAGCAGGAGGCCATCGGAGACCCCACCCCCACCGAGCTCGACACCATGCGCTCCGTGGTGCGGCGGGCCATGGAGGACGGCGCCATGGGGATGGCGTCGGCCCTCATCTATCCCCCGGGCAACTACGCCACCACCGGAGAGCTCATCGAGGAGGCCAAGGCCATGGCGCCGTATGGCGGCGTCTACATCACCCACATGCGCTCCGAGGCCGACGACCTGCTCGAGGCCACCGACGAGGCCATCCGCATCGGCAAGGAGGGCGGCGTCCCCGTGGAGATCTACCATCTCAAGGCGGCCGGGAGGGCCAACTGGCACAAGGCCGTCGAGGAGATCGCCAAGATCGACAGCGCCAGGGCTGCCGGCCTGGACGTCCAGGCCGACATGTATCCCTACACGGCGGGGGGCACGGGACTCAGCGCGTGCTTCCCCCCGGCGGCCTCGGAGGGGGGGAAGCTCCTGGAGCGTCTCGCCAGTCCCGGGGAGCGGGCCAAGATCAAGGAGGAGGTGCTCCACCAGACCACCGACTGGGAGAACCTGTGCACCCAGGCGGGACCCGAGGGCGTGCTCCTGGTGGGCTTCCAGAAGGACCGAAACAAGAAATGGGTGGGGAAGCGCCTGGACGCCGTGGCCCGGGAGATGGGCACCGACTGGGTGACCGCGGCCATGGACCTGGTGCTGGCGGACAGCTCGCGGGTGGGGACGCTCTTCTTCCTCATGAGCGAGGACAACGTCAAGCTCCAGCTCCAGCAGCCCTGGATCAAGATCGGCACCGACGCCGGTGGGATGGACCCGGACACGGCCCGGGCCCGGGGCCAGCTCGCCCATCCGCGCGCCTACGGCACGTATCCGAAGATCCTCGGGAAGTACGTTCGCGAAGAGCACGTCCTTCCCCTGGAGGACGCCATCCGCAAGATGACGTCGGCGGTGGCGACCCGGCTCTCCATCCCGGACCGGGGTGTGCTGCGGCCCGGGCTCTACGCCGACATCGTCGTCTTCGACCCCGAGACCATCACGGATCGGGCCACGTACGAGGATCCGCATCAGATCTCGGTTGGGGTGAAGCACGTGTTCGTGAACGGCGTGGAGGTGGTGCAGGACGAGCGGCCCACCGGCGCCAAGCCGGGCCGGGTCGTATGGGGTCCCGGGGTGAGGAGGTAGCGCGTCGTCGGAAAGAGCTTTCGGGGAGATGAGGGGGGCGGGGACTCGTGGATGCATGCACGCAGGGAGGTGAGCCATGAACCGTAGAAGCACCCGCAGCCCGTTGACCGGATCGTGGGCGCCCCGCGTCCTGGGTGCGGTGGGATTGACACTGCTGGCCGTCGTCGGGCCCCACGCCTTGCGGGCTCAGGATGCGGCGCGGGCGGATGTGCTCCGCGCCCGCGACGTCTTCGACATGGAGTTCGCGGCGGACCCGCAGATCTCACCCGACGGGGAGAGCGTCGTATACGTGCGCCGGTTCTCCGACGTCATGTCGGATCGCCGCTACTCCAACCTCTGGCTGGTGAAGACCGATGGGAGCGGTGAGCGGGCCTTGACCACCGGCAATTACGGCGACGCTTCGCCCCGGTGGTCGCCCGACGGGACACGCCTCCTCTTCGTCTCCGACCGGGACGGGGCTCCCCAGGTCTGGATCTACTGGATGGACACGGGCCAGCTGACGCGCGCCACCAGCGTGCAGCGTCCGCCCCACGATCCGGCGTGGTCCCCCGACGGCAGGTGGATCGCCTTCACCATGCTGGTGCCCGGTGAGCGCCAGCACATCGCGGATCTCCCGGCGCCGCCCAAGGGTGCCGACTGGCATGCTCCGGCCCGGGTGCTGGACCACCTGATCTACCAGTTCAACGGCGTGGGCGAGTTGGAGGCCGGATACGCCCACCTCTTCGTGGTTCCCTCCGAGGGCGGCACGGCGCGGCAGCTCTCCCGGGGAGCGCACAACTTCGGCGGGGGCGCCGGCAGGGGCTCGGGAGCGCCTTCGTGGACGCCCGACGGAAAGGAGATCCTCATCTCCGCCAACCTCCGCCCCGACGCCGAGATCGAGAGCCGCGACACCGAGATCTACGCCTTCGACGTCGCCAGCGGCGCCATGCGCCAGGTCACCGACCGGCGGGGCCCCGACAACAACCCCGTGGCGTCACCCGACGGCCGCCTCATCGCCTTCACGGGTTTCGACGACCGGCACCAGGGCTACCAGGTCACCAAGCTCTACGTCATGAACCGTGACGGCTCGGGCCCCCGCGTCCTCACCGCCGACCTGGACCGGGGCGTGGGCGATCCCCGATGGGCGTCCGACGGCTCGGGCCTCTTTTTCCAGTACGACGATCAGGGCGACACCAAGGTGGGCTTCGTGCCCGTGGGCGGCGGTGCCGTGACTCCCCTGGCCGAGCACGTGGGGACGGGAGGCTCCTCCTACTCTGGAGGGAGCTACTCGGTGGCGTCGGACGGGCGCATCGCCTTCACGTGGTCCACGCCCACGGTGCCCGGGGACGTGGCGGTGGACGGGCCGGGCGACACGCCCAGTCGCGTCCTCACGGCCGTCAATCAGGATCTGCTGGGCCACAAGCGCCTGGGCGAGACCGAGGAGTTCTGGTATGCGTCGTCCAAGGACGGACGGCGCATGCAGGGGTGGATCATCAAGCCCCCGGATTTCGATCCTTCACGGAAGTACCCGCTCCTCCTGGAGATCCACGGGGGACCCTTCGCCAACTACGGCGACCGCTTCGACCTGGAGAAGCAGGTGTGGGCGGCCGACGGCTTCGTGGTCGTGTACGTGAACCCCCGGGGGAGCACGAGCTACGGCGAGGAGTTCGGGAACCTCATCCACTATGCCTATCCCGGCGACGACTTCTACGACCTGAACTCGGGCGTGGATGCCGTCATCGAGAAGGGCTACGTGTCGCCCGACAGCCTGTACGTCACGGGCGGCTCGGGGGGCGGCGTGCTCACGGCCTGGATGATCGGGCGCACGGACCGCTTCCGGGCCGCCGTGGTCCAGTACCCCGTCATCAACTGGTACTCCTTCGCCCTCACCTCGGACATCCCGTCCACGGTGAACCGCTACTGGTTCCCCGGCCCACCGTGGGAGAACCTGGAGCAATACCACCGGCGCTCGGTCATCTCCCTCGTGGGCAACGTGAAGACGCCCGCCATGATCATCACGGGCGAGGCCGACCACCGGACGCCCATGTCCGAGTCGGAGCAGTACTACCAGGCGCTGAAGATCGCCGGGGTGGAGGCCGTGCTGGTGAAGGTGCCCGACGAGCCCCACGGGATCCGGCGCTTCCCCAGCCACCACATGCAGAAGATCGCCTACATCCAGGGTTGGCTGGATCGCTACCGAGGCAGGGGCCAGGCCCGGCCGGTGAGCGAGTGACTCTGACCTGACCGGGAGCGAGGGCACCGACCGTCCGCTGCGGCGGGCCGGACCCAGGTGCGACGTCGGGGCCCCCGGGGGGCGATCCCATGGGGCCCCGGGGCCGCGCGCGTCCGGCGTGACGAAGTGCTTGCATGGCGTGGCCGCGTCGTCCTACCGTGGAAGAGTCCCCCCTGAGGGCCCGACACGAAGGGCCATGTTCAACACGCATGTCGATCACGTCCAGGCACACCTCGAGCGGGTGCGCCACGGACACCTCGTCGATCCCTCGCCCGACAGCGTCTATCTCGGTGCCGAAGACGGTCAGCACTTCTG
>JASFRY010000135.1:0-9137 GCA_050114675.1 Gemmatimonadota bacterium
GCCTCGCCGCCCAGGTCCGACGGCACCCAGCCGTAGCGGCGGTAGTCGTCCAGGTCCCGCAGGTCCGAGGATTGACTCTCCACCACGGCGCTCAACGCTTCGCCGGGATCCACGCCGGCGAGCCCCTTGAGCACCGCGTCCACCACCACCGGCACCGCGTGGTTGCCCGTCATGGTGTTGGTCTCGTTGCCCACCAGAGACCACACGGGCAGCAGCCCGTGCTCCTTGCGGAAGGAGAGCATGGACGCCACCAGGTCGTGGACCCGCGCCGGGTCCAGGATGGTGTTCAGGGGATGGGCGGCCCGGAAGGTGTCCCACAGGGAGAAGATGGAGTGCTTCACGTAGCCCCGGGCCCGGTGGACGCCACGGTCCGCGCCCCGGTAGCGGCCGTCCACGTCCTGGAAGAGGACGGGAGCCAGGCGGGTGTGGTAGAGCGCGGTGTAGAAGATGGTCCGCTCGCGTTCCGTGCCGCCCGTGACGCGCACCTTCGAGAGCTGGGCCTCCCATGCCCTTGCCGCCCGGGCCCGTGCGGCGTCGAAGCCCCAACCCGGGGCCTCGGCCTCCAGGTTGGCCAGAGCCCCCGCCTCGTCCACGTACGAGATGCCCACCTTCACGAGGAGCGGCCCTTCTCCCGGAGAAAAGCGCAGGAGCGCACGCAGGTGGGGCTCGTGCCCCGCCGTCGTCACGGACACGGCGGGCTGCGAGGTGGCCAGCGCGAAGTGTACGCGCTCGTCGTGGGCCCACCCGGTGCTCCACCGCCGCCCCAGGAAGAGGGTGTCGGCCACCTGCACGAGCTCGGTGCGGGTGGGCGTGTCCCAGTTCTCGTGGAAGCCCAGGTCCACGACGAGCCCGGGCTGGGCCCCGGACGGATACGTGATGCGGTGCAGGCCCACCCGGGGGGTGGCGGTGAGCTCGACGCGCGTCCCGCTCCGCTGGAGCGTCACGGCGTAGTAGCCGGGGGCGGCCTCCTCGGCGTCGTGACTCAGGCGGTCGGCATAGGGACGGGTCCCGTCGGGGAGCGTATCCACCCCCAGGTCCACCGGCCCGGACACAGGCATGATCAGGACGTCCAGAAGGTCGCCGATGCCCGTGCCGCTCAGGTGGGTGTGGCTGAATCCCGTGAGCACCGAGTCGGTGTCGTGGTATCCCGAGCTCCAGTCCCACCCCGAACGGCCGTTGTCCGGGCTCACCTGCACCATCCCGAAGGGCATGGTCGCACCGGGATAGACGTGGCCGTGTCCCCCGGTGCCGATGAACGGATCCACGGCGGCCGAGACGTCGGTGGCCTCGAGGCGCGGGGGGTGGTCCGGAGGCGAGCAGGAGACAACCCCGAGGATCACGACGAGAGCCGTCCACCCGGGCAAGCGCCGACCGGCCGTCCGCGCGCGCGCCGAGGGCGGCAAGACACTCCCGGCCTTCACGACGTCACCAGATGCGGGCGCTCCCCGAGCACGGTGAGGACCAGCTCGCCGAAGAGCGTGTTGGCCCACGCGAACCAGGTGCGCGTGAAGTCCGTCGGGTCGTCCTTGTGGAAGGACTCGTGCATGAAGCCGGTGCCCGCATCGGTGCGCTTCAGCGTCTCGAGGAGGCCCGAGATCTCCGTATCCGACGTGCTGGTGAGCGCCTGCATGATGAGGCCCAGGTGCCAGATCCGGTCCATCCCCGCGTGGGGTCCGCCCACGCCGGAGGCTGCGGTTCCCCGGAAGTAGTAGGGGTCGTAGCGGGAGAGCACGAAGCCCCGGGTCCGCAGGTAGAGGGGGTCGTCCTCGGCGCAGGCGCCCAGGTAGGGGAGGGACAGCAGGCTCGGCACGTTGGCGTCGTCCATGTGGAGGCGGTTGCCGTAGCCGTCCACCTCGTACGCCCACACCTGCCCCAGCGCCGGATGCTCCACGACGGCGTACGACGCAAGCGCCTCTTCAACCTCCGCCGCGAGGGCGAGACACCGGGCGGCGAAGTCGGCTCCCAGACCCAGGGGCCCGGCCATGTCGGCGAGCTGCCTGAGGGAGACCACGGCGAAGTGGTTGGACGGCACCAGGAAGGGGAAGATGGTCGCGTCGTCCGACGGCCTGAAGATGGAGACGATGAGCCCCACCGGCCGCATCGGGTTCCCGTACCCGCCCCCGGCCACCGTGTCGGTCTGCCATCCGGTGACACGCTGGAACCTGTACGGGCCCGGCCCGTCCTTCCGCTGCTGCTCCACGAAGGTGTCCACCACGCGGTGCATGGCTTCGCGCCAGGCGTCGTCGAAGGGCCCGGAGTCCCCGGTGAGGGTCCAGTACCGGTGGGCCAGCCGGATGGGGTAGCAGAGCGAGTCCACCTCCCACTTCCGCTCGTGGAGCTCGGGCTTCATGTCCGTGAGGTCGTCCTTCCACGGGCTCTCGCCGGGCTCCTTGTTGAAGGCGTTGGCGTACGGGTCGATGAGGATGCAGCGGGTCTGGCGGTTGATGACGCCGGCGATGAGCCGTTCGAGCTCCGGATCGTCGGCCATGAGCGGCAGGTACGGCCACACCTGGGCGCTGGAATCGCGGAGCCACATGGCCTCGATGTCACCGGTGATGACGAAGGTGTCGGGCCGCCCGTCCACCTCTCCCGGGTCCACCGTGGTGTCGAGGGTGTTGGGAAAGCAGTTCTCGAAGAGCTCCGCCAGCTTCGGGTCGGCGACGGCGTCCTTCACCCGCGCGATGGTGCGCTCCACGGCGCGGCTGGTGAAGCGGCGGTCGGCCAGGGGCGGTCGCCCCGCGAGCTGCCGCGGCCCCCCGGCCCGGGAAGACGGCTGGGCTCCGGTCGGGGCCGGGGTGATCTCCATGCCCAGCGCCGCGGCCCCGGCGGCACCCGCGGCCCGGCGAAGGAAGGTCCTCCTTCCGGGGTGGCTCGACCCTGCGTCGGTCATCGGTAGGGGTCGTCGGTTGCCAGGTGCTGGTGGACGTAGTCGGCGACACCCTCCTCCACGGGGCGGAAGGGTCGCTCGTACCCCGCGGCGCGGAGCCGGCCCATGTCCGCCTGGGTGAAGTACTGGTAGCGGTCCCGGATCTCCACCGGCGTGTCCTTCCACGCCACCTCCATCTCGTGCCCTACCGCGTCGTACAGGGCGCCCATGAACTCCAGCCACGTCTGGGCGCGCCCCGTTCCCAGGTTGAAGAGCCCGCTCACCTCCGGGTGATCCAGGAGCCACAGCATGACGTCCACGCAGTCCTTCACATAGACGAAGTCACGCTTCTGGCCCCCGTCGGGATAGTCGGGGTGGTGGGAGCGGAAGAGGGTCACCGGCTCGCCTCGGGCCGCCGCCGGGTAGGCACGGGTCACCCCGCTCATCATCCCGCCTTTGTGGTACTCGTTGGGCCCGTACACGTTGAAGAACTTGAGCCCCACCCACTGGGGGGGTGCCGGCTCGTCCTCGGCGACCTGCCGGGCCACCCAGCGGTCGAAAGCGTGCTTGCTCCAACCGTACGCGTTCATGGGTACCAGGCGCGCCAGGGCCTCGGGGGAGCCGTCGTCGTCGAAGCCCTGGGAGCCGTCGCCGTACGTGGCGGCGGACGACGCGTAGATGAGCGGCACCCCGTCCTCTGCGCACCACCGCCAGATCCGCTGGGAGAGGCGGATGTTCGTCTCTGCAATGAGGTCGGCGTCGGTCTCCGTGGTCGCCGAGATGGCGCCCATGTGTACGACGGCGTCCACGTCGACGCCCCGGCGGCGAAGGAAGTCGTCGAGCTGCGTCGGGTCGACCAGCTCGTCCAGCTCCCGGCGACGCAGATTCTTCCACTTGTCGTCGTGGCCCAGTCGGTCCACCACGCTCACCGAGTCGATGCCAGCTTCGTCCAAGGCGGCGACGAGATTGGAGCCGATGAAGCCGGCTCCTCCGGTGACGACGATCATGGTCGGGTCTCGCTGGAGGGGTTCTCGTGTGTGCCTCGATGTGTGTCCGAACTGTAGTGTAGCCGTCCACGTTCGGCGCGTCACCGAAGACGCGGCGGGTCAGGCCAGCATGAGGAGCGCCTTCACCAGAAGGGTATCGTCCAGTCGAGGTGTCTTGCCCTCGGCCAGGAGCCGCGTGTCCAGGACCCGGACGCCCAGACGCCGGATCCCGTCCAGGTCCCGGCTCTTGGCTCCGGTTCCTGCCGCGTCGAGCAGCACATGGGAGAGCAGCGTGGACGTCGGCGTCGAGGGTGGCGCTCCCGCCTTCAGGTAACCGAGGAGGGTCTCCACCTTCCCCGGCAAGGACAGCCCGAGCTCCTCCCGGTCATGCCCGGGATTGGGCACGTACACCCTGGGTGCGTCCGCGTCGGCGATGGCCTGGGCGACCCCGTCGGGAAGCAGCGTCGCCACCAGGCTGGTGTAGAAGCTCCCGATGGGGTAGCAGATGAGATCGGCCGACCGGATGAGGTCTTCCACGGCCGGCGTGATGCGGATCGGACTCGGTTGCAGGGCCACTGCCGACCGGCTGAGGTGAAGGGACGCCACGGGCGAGGTCACGCCCCCCGTGAGCCGGTGCTGTCCCACCACCGTCCGTCCGTCGTCGAGGCGAGCCGCAAGGTGCAGGTCCGCGTCCACGACGGGCTGGACCTGTCCACGCGCCTGCACCAGCTCCGCGAAGCGCGTCAGGGCCGGACCCAACCGTCGCCCGTTCGCCAGGTACCCTCCCGCCAGAAAGAGATTGCCGATGCTGGCGCCCCGCAGGTCGAAGTCGGTGGGCATCGCCTGGCGAAAGTGGCCCAGGGTCTCGCAGATCGTGGCGCGGAGGCGTCCGGCGATCTTCGCGACCGCGGGGTCATCCCCGCGCACCATGCGGTCCAGCCGGGACCGGAGCGTCGAGCTCGGCACACGGCTGGAGAGCCGGAAGGAGAAGAGGTCGTGGACCGCCCTCTGCTCCGGATCCGTTCGTCCTGCCAGGGAGAGGAGTCGGTTTCGCAGGTCCCCCACCGCGGGCATGTGGAAGGCGGCCCTGAGCTCGGCGGATGATCCACCGGAGTCGAAGGGGGTGATCAGATGGATGGAGCGGTGGGTATACCGCACCAGGGTCCGGCTGGCGCTCCGTAGCGCCGAGCCGCCCGAGAAGAAGAGGAGGCGGGGCCCGGTGGCGGGGGCGCGACGCAGTCGTTCGCCGCGCGACGTGCCGGGGCGTCCGCCTGGTCCTGCAGCCGAGTCCATCGGAGCTTCCCACTCCTGGTCGAATCGGGTGTGCGCCTGTCGTCCATCCGGAGGTGTGCGAGGACCGCAGCTCGGCCTTCTCCGCCGGGAGTGCCAAGCGTAGCGGCACCCCGGGCAGTGGTCCAGATTCCCCCATGCTCACGCCCATCGCGCTCATCTTCGTATCGGCCATGGTGTTCGGCGCGGCGACGTCGGGGATGCTCCACGGCGCCGAGCCCTTCGCGACCTGGTACTACCCCTTCGCGTGGTTTCCCACCCTGCTGGCCGCGGACGCCGCGCTCCGCCTCAAGACCGGCAGGTACCTGCTGCTGTCGCAGCCCGCTCGGACCCTGGCGCTCGTCGTCTGGTCGGTACCGTTCTGGCTCTTCTTCGAGCTCCTCAACTTCCGGGTGGCCAACTGGTACTACGTCTTCGTGCCCGCCGACGCGGTGCCGCGCTGGTCGGGGATCGTCCTCTCCTTCGCCACCGTGCTTCCTGCCATCGTCATGGCCCAGGCGACCCTCGAGGCGTCGGGCGTGGCGGAGGGCGTGAGGTGGCGTCGGCTTCCCGTGTCGCGGACGCTTCTCGCGGCGCTCCAGGGGGCCGGCATCCTCTTCTTCGCTTTGGCTCTGGCCTGGCCCCGCCTCTTCTTCCCCCTGATCTGGGGGGGCGTCACCCTGCTCGTGGACCCGTGGGTTTACCGGCGCGACCCGGGTCGCTCGCTCGTGGGCGCGCTGGAGCGGGGCCGGCCCGGGGTCATCCTGCGCATCCTCCTCGGCGGCCTCGCCATCGGCTTCCTGTGGGAGCTCTACAACGCCCGGGCCCGTGGGCATTGGATCTACACGGTCCCGGGCATGGAGGAGGTGAAGCTCTTCGAGATGCCCGTTCTGGGATTCCTGGGCTTTCCGGTCCTTGCGCTGGACGGCTGGGTGGCCTGGAATGCCCTGGTGCTGGCCCGGCTGGCCCCCGGGGAGGGGACCCCGGCGAATCGCCGTCGCGTCGCACTCGCCGTCCCGCTGGCGCTGGCTGCGAGCGTGGGCGTGCTCCGCGGGATGGAGCGATGGACGGTGACCTCGGCCACGCCCGTGCTCTCCGAGGTGGTGGGTGCGGCGGCGCCTCGGCTGCAGGCGGCCGGCATGAGCGTGTTCACGCTGGCCCACGCCGACCCCGGGCACGTGGCCGAGGCGGCCGACACGGCCGTGGACGTCGCCCGGGACTGGGTCCGAGCGGCCCGCCTCATGACCCTTCGCGGCATCGGCGCGGCCAACGCCCGGGCCCTGGAGCAGGCGGGCGTACCGTCGGTGGATGCTCTGGCGCGCGCGGATGCCCGCGAGCTGGCAGGCCGTCTGCGGCAGGCAGGCGTGCCGCGGATCACCGATGCCAGGGTGCGGGTGTGGGTGCGGGCCGCACGCCGCCAGGCCGGCGGCGGCTCATGACGCTCCCCGGCCGGGCCCGCCGTCGCGGCCCGGCTACGCCTTCAGCGCCGTGACCAGCTGCCGGTTCTCATCCAGGTCGGCGACCTGGACCCCGGCGAAGCCCGCCTCGTCCAGCCAGCGCTTGACCTGATCTTCTCCGTAGGCGTTGCCCTGATCCGTGTGGAGGAGCATCTGGATGCCGAAGCGGGCCGCCCGGGGACTGCGACCCCGGAGGAACTCGGCCACGGCCACGACTCCGCCCGGCGTCAGCACCCTGGCCGCCCGACGCAGGGCCTCCAGGTTCCGCTCGGGGGAGTAGATGTGGAGCACGTTGGAGAAGAGGACGACATCGAAGGGACCGTTGGGCAGCGCCTCGTTGAAGTCCCCGACCACGACCTCGAGCCCGTCCACGTCCTCGAGCCCGTAGGCGTCCACCACGTAGTCCACGATGTCCTCGGTGTCCAGGAGTGTCCCCTCCAGGCCCCGCCCCACGAATGCCCGGGTGATGTGCCCCGGTCCGCCGCCCACGTCCAGCACGGTCCGGGCATCGGGTCGGCGCTCGAGGCACAGATCCACGATGCGCCGGATCCGCTCGTCGGGCGCCGCAGCCATGGCCGACATGAATCGCTTCGCCCGTGAGGGATCCCGCCGACTCGGTCGCTTTTCAGCGGGACCTCCGTCTCGGATCACGTCGGCCAGCCGGACCCACTTCTCCATGCTGGACAGCCAGTGGGAAAGGCCTGCGGCCACGTAGTCCGGCGCGTCCGGGTCGCACAGCTCGCGGCGGCACGCCTCGGTGGGTCGGTAGGCACCGTCGGTCCTCTCCAGGAGGCCCATCTCCACCAGGGCCTGGCAGACGATGTCCGTGGCCCGCGGATCCAGCTCCAGGCGGCGCGCCAGCGCGCCGGCGTCTGCCGCCGCCTCGCCCAGCGCCGTGAAGATCCCGCTCTCATGGGCGGCCGCCACGGCCAGCGCGGTCTCGGTGAGGTCGCGAAGCTCCGCCAGGGAATGGCCCTGGAGGTCCATGGTGCGCTCCTTTTCTCAGAGATTTTCCGGCCTGGGACGCTGCATGCCTCTGCGGCGGTCCAGGCCCGTCGATTCGCATGGAGGGGCCGGGGGCTATATTCGACCCCGGCGGCTCCCGGGTGGTCCGCCCACATCGGTACCCACGAACCTACGCTCCGGCCTCCCCGTCATGGAAACCAAGCGCCCCACCATCCCCGCCGCCGAGGAGATCCTCGGCGGGTACTTCCCGGTCCTGGACCACGGATTCGTCTGCCTGGTGGACTACATGGGTTCGGATGAGGACGTTGAGCGCGCCGCCCGGGTGAGCTACGGAGCCGGCACCAGAAAGGTATCCCAGACCCGGGGCCTCATCCGCTACCTACGCCGGCATCGGCATACGACGCCCAGCGAGATGGTGGAGCTCAAGTTCCACTGTGCCATGCCCATGTTCGTCGCGCGGCAGTGGGTGCGTCACAGGACCGCCAACATCAACGAGCTGAGCGCACGCTACTCGCTCATGCCGCTGCTCTTCTATACGCCCCCCCGGGAGCAGTTCGCGCTCCAGAGCCGCTCCAACAACCAGGGGAGGGAAGGGGGCGCGCCGCCCGAGGTCTACCGCGAGGCGGTGGAGCGCTGGGAGCGGATGCGCAAGCAAGCCGGCGACACCTACGGCTGGCTCCTCGAGGAGGACGTGGCCCGGGAGCTGGCGCGCATCGACCTGCCCGTGTCCACGTACACGCAGTGGTACTGGAAGATCGACCTCCACAACCTGCTCCACTTCCTCTCGCTCCGGGTGGATCCACGGGCCCAGTGGGAGATCCAGCAGTTCGCCCGGGTCATCGCGGGGATGGTGAAGCGCGTGGCTCCGCTCTCCTACGAAGCATGGGTGGACTACGACCTGGAGAGCCGGCCCCTGACCCGGGCCGAGCGGAGCGTGCTCGCCCGCCTGCTCGAGGCCGATGATGACGGGATCCGGGCCGTGGACGGGGCCCGGGTCTCCGGCGACGAGCTCAAAGCGGCGGGGCTTTCGGGCCGGGAAGCGCGGGAGCTGGTCGAGAAGCTCGCGGCTCCGGACCGTCCGGATTTCGAGCTGGACCTGTCGGCCATGCAGGCCGCCGACGTCATCGCGGATAAGATGTACAAGGCGGTGCCGGGGAACTTCGAATGAGGATGGGGGCCGCGCTCCGAGGAGGACGCGCCGCACGTGCGCGTCCCGGGCTCGCGAGCCGGTAGGGAGGTCTCACGATGTACACCCTGGTCCGTCGCTTCATCAAGACCGGGATCGGCTTCCTCTTCGTGGGTCTGCTCACGGGCCTGTGGATGCTGGTGCGCCGCGAGGTCTACGGAATCTTCCCAAGCCCCTATGTCGTGTCGGCCCACGCCCACGCCGTCTTCGTGGGCTTCGTCATGTTCCTCATCCTGGGCGTGGCGCTGTGGCTCTTTCCCCGGGCGCCCAAGGACGACACGCGCTACCGGCCCGAACGGGCCGAGGCGTCGTACTGGATCCTCCTGGTCAGCACGTTGGCCCGCTACCTGGGTGAGCTCCTCCAGGCCGGCGGACGGGTGACATGGCTGGGCTGGATCGTGGTGGTC
>JASFRY010000136.1:0-9133 GCA_050114675.1 Gemmatimonadota bacterium
ACTGGCCCGGGAGTACGAGCTGGCCGAGCGCGACCGGGCACTGTCCAGGAAGCTGGAGATCATCAGCGACGTGGCCGAGACCTATCTGGAGCTCCTGGACACACGAAAGTCGCTGCGCCTGGAGTGGTACATCGTCATCCTGATTCTCATCGAGATCGTGCTCTTCCTGTGGCAGATCCTCGTGATGGGATGACATTCCGTTGACCCGCCCCCACCCCCTGCCGATGTTGGGAAGGGGCGTGCCTTCCCGGCGCGGTCCTCGCACCCCGGGTGGGAGCGGATCATGACGCCCATCGGCCGTCGGCTCCATCTCCGCAAGCTCTTCGCGCTCATGGCCGGAACAGGGATCCTGGCCACCTGCCAGCCCTCGCCGCCTCCCACGGTCACGAGTCCGGTCCAGTCCAACATGTACCGCCACTTCGCGCTGGCCCGCGACCTGCGCAGCTTCGCCGTGACCGGGGACCTGGACAGCCTACGCATCACGGCGAGGGCGCTGTCCACTGCTCGTGAGACGTGGGGAATGCCGCCGGGCTCGGACCGGTACCTGGAGCGCCTGCGCGCCGAGGCCACCGGCGCGGCCGAAGCGCCCGATCTGGAAGGGGCCGCCGTGGGCGTGGCCCAGGTGGCCCGGGAGTGCGGCGCGTGCCACCTCGCCAACAACGCCACCCTGGGCGACAGGTTCCAGGTGGCCCAGCCGCTGGTGGACGACCCTGCCACCCGCCACATCAACTACCTGAGCTGGGCGTCACGCCTGCTCTGGAACGGGCTCCTGGGTCCCTCGGACCGTCTCTGGGACATCGGCGCACGAGCGCTGGCCGATCCGGACGAGGTCCCGGCTCCCCACGCCACCCACGTCCCCGCGTCGGAGGTTGAGCGCTCCCGTCGGCGTCTGTCGGAGCTCGGTGCGCAAGCCGCCACCGTGGCCGACCCGTCGGCCCGAGCCGACCTGCTGGGGCGGATCTGGGCGGAATGCGGCGGATGCCACACCCGGGCGGGTCTGGGGCGATAGCCCCTCAGCCCATCGCGCGCACCACTTCGCGGATCTCCTGGAACGGGGGGAGGACGTCGGCGTCCTCGCTCACCCAGGCGTAGACGATGGTTCCCTCGCGGTCCACCACGAACGCAGACCGCTTGGCGACGCCGTGCATCCCGAAGAACTCGGGATAGAGCACGCCGAAGGCGCTGCTGGCGTCCTTGTTGAAGTCCGAGAGGAGGGGAAAGGGAACACCGGTCTCCTCGGCGAACCTCCGGGTCACGAAGGGCGAATCGACGCTGATGCCCAGGACCCTGGCGTCCAGCTCGGACCATCGGCCCCAGTCCTCCGCCATCTGACACATCTCGTCGGTGCAGCGTCCGGAGAACGCCAGCGGGAAGAACAGAAGCACGACGGGCTCACCGAGCAGCTCCGACAGGGTGACCCGGTCGGGGCCCGGGCCCGGAGCCAGGGAGAAGTCGGGAGCCGTGGATCCCACAGAGGCATGAGACATCCTGGGTCTCTCTCTCGGTTGTGCAGGTCTCGAGCCGGTACGGCGCCCGCTTACACTGGTGGACGCCCCGGGGTCCGGCTACGCAGACACGTCCTGCTCGGGTCCGATGCGGTTCCCCGCCACGGCCCGGATCCGTGCCTCCAACCGATGCGGCTCGTCACTTCCCACGTATACCTGCGTGCCGCCCTGCAGGTGGAGCACCACGGCCTGATTGCCCCGGGCCGTCCACGCGCGCTTTCCGCCGGATCCGAAGCGCACGCCCCACCCCCCGAACTCGCGGAGGGGATGGTAGCGCACGGACGTCAGGTCCACGATGTCCGCGTAGCGCATCCGCTTGGAGATCCAGCCGGCAAAGCCCAGGCCCACGACCATGTCGTCCCGATACAGCTTCACCGACAGGCCGGCCACCAGCCACTGGACGGCGACGGCCACGATGGCCAGAACCGCGGCGCCCACGAGGCGCTCCTGGGGCGGATCGTCGCCGGAGATGCCCACGGTGGCCATGGCCGCCAGCATCGTTCCCCAGAAGACGATCTGAATCCATCCGGGCCAGGGGGTCCATTCCTTGTAGACCGGTCGACCTCGGGCGTCCATGTCGCGCCTCATCCGGTAGCGAGGGGAGCGGACAAACGGGCTGGTCTTTGGTCTACGGTTGCCGCCAGAGTTTTCTTCGTGCAGACTGCCGCGCGGCCCCGTGTCGTTTCGGGGCACCTGTACCCCACCATGGGAGTCTGCACTTGGACGACGGCAGCGCGGAACACGGGTACCGGCCGGCGCAACGCTTCGGTCTCATCCTGGGCGGCGTCGCTTTCTCGATCATGCTCGTTCTTCCCGCTCCTGCGGGACTCGGCCACGAAGGGTGGCGCACCGCCGCGGTGGCGGTCCTCATGGCGGTGTGGTGGATGACGGAAGCCCTCCCCATCCCGGCGACGGCGCTCCTCCCTCTGGCGCTCTTCCCCGCCCTGGGAGTCCTGAGCGCGCCCGACGCGTCGGCACCCTACGCCAACGAGCTCATCTTCCTCTTCATGGGCGGCTTCCTCATCGCCGTCACCATGGAGAAGTGGGGCCTGCACAAGCGCATCGCTCTCCGCATCATGTCCATGGTGGGGACGAGCCCGAACCGCCTGGTCCTGGGCTTCATGCTGGCCACCGCCTTCCTCTCCATGTGGATCAGCAACACGGCGACGGCCGCCATGATGCTCCCCATCGCCCTGGCGGTGGGCGAGATGTTCCGGCCCCAGGACGCCGACGACGGAGTATACCAGTTCGGCGTGGCCCTCATGCTGGGCGTGGCGTACGCGGCTTCCCTGGGCGGCGTGGCTACCCTCATCGGCACGCCGCCCAATGCGGTGCTGGCCGGAGCCGCCAGCGAGATGCTGGGGCGCCAGATCGGCTTCATGGAATGGATGGGCGTGGGACTGCCGGTGTCGCTGTTCATGATCCCCATCGCATGGCTGCTCCTGACGCGGATCCTCTATCCCCCGGGGGACCTCCACGGTGACGCGGCTTCCATCCTCGAGGCGGAGCGCGCCTCGCTGGGCCCGCCGACCCGGGGGGAGAAGCTCACGGGCGCGGTGTTCGCCCTCACCGCGCTGGCCTGGGTGTTACGCGCCGAGAAGCACTTCGGGGGGGTGACCATTCCGGGGCTCCAGACCTTCATGCCCGACATCCGGGACTCCACCATCGCCATGACGGCGGCGGTAGTGCTCTTCCTCCTTCCCACGGGTCCGGTGCGCAAGGGATCGTTCTGCCTCGACTGGAAGACGGCCCGGAGGATCCCCTGGGGCGTGCTGGTCCTCTTCGGCGGGGGCCTCTCCCTCGCCGTGGCCATGGACCGCTCAGGCCTCGCCGGCTGGATCGGCGGGGTCGTCTCGTCCCTCAGCTCGGTCCCGATCTGGGTCGTGGTGGCGGCCGTCGCCACCCTCATCGTGTTTCTCACCGAGCTCACGTCCAACGTGGCCACCACCAGCATGGCCATGCCCATCATGGCAGGAGCGGCGGCGGGGCTCGGCGTGGAGCCCGAGCTCCTCATGACCACCGCGGCACTGGCGGCCTCCATGGCCTTCATGCTTCCCGTGGCGACGCCCCCCAACGCCATCGTGTTCAGCTCGGGTTACCTCACCATCCCCCAGATGAGCCGGGCCGGCATCCTGCTCAACCTCACGGCCATCGTGGTGATCACCATCTGCTCAGAGATGCTGATCCCCTACTTCCTCCTCTCATGACGACCCGCGCGGCGGGGAGCGTTGCCATGAGCGCCTCCGTGTGGAGCAGATACGGTGCCTACCTCGAGACACCTCCCGCCCAGGTGCTGGAGTGGCACGACAGCGAATCCGAAGCCCGGGGGTGGCTGGTCATCAACTCGCTCCGGGGTGGGGCTGCCGGCGGCGGTACGCGCATGCGCAAGGGCGTCACCCGGGAGGAGGTGACGTACCTGGCCAAGGCCATGCAGCTCAAGTTCACCTATTCGGGTCCCCCCATCGGGGGCGGCAAGTCGGGCATCGACTTCGACCCGAACGATCCCCGCCGCCAGGACGTCCTGCGTCGCTGGTATGCCGCGGCCCGTCCCTTCCTGATCAGCTGCTACGGTACTGGCGGCGACGTGAACGTGGATGAAGTGAAGGACGTGGTTCCCCTCTGTGCCGAGATGGGCATCGTGCATCCCCAGGAAGGGGTGGTGCGCGGCCATTTGGGGCTGAAGGGCACGGACGTGGAGCGCGCCTTTCGCCATCTCCTGGAGGGGCTGCGCCAGCCCGCCGGACCGGACTACGGGGTGGCGGGCGTCGACCTCAACGTCTCGGACCTCATCACCGGCTACGGCGTGGCGCGGGCGGCGAAGAGACTCCACGAGCGCCGGGGCGAGACGCTGGAGGGTGTGCGGGTGGTGGTGGAGGGATTCGGGAACGTAGGTGCCGCGGCGGCGCTCTACCTCGCGCACATGGGCGCGCGCATCGTCGGCATCGTGGACGCGGTGAGCGGGCTGGCATCCCGAGAAGGACTCGACGCAGAGGGGGTGGAGGACCTGCTGCGCCGCAGAACGGGTCGCACGCTCCCCGCCCACCCGGAGCGTGTGATGGGCGACGCGCGCGAGCTGGCGTACCGGGGACAGGCGGATCTCTTCGTCCCTGCCGCCATCTCCGGGTCTGTGGACGCCAGGCGGCTCGCCCAGCTGGCGCGCCACGGGGTGCGCCGGATGGTGTGCGGCGCGAACCAGCCCATCCGGGAGGTGCGCCTGGGGGACACGGAGAACATCCGGGCCGCCGACGCCGAGTTCGAGGTGCTTCCCGAGATCGTGGCCAGCATGGGCGCGGCCCGGGCCTTCTATCACCTCATGAGCAGCCCCGAGCCGAGGACTGCCCAGCAGGTGTTCCAGGACGTGGGGGACGCCATGGTCCAGAGCGTGGACGCCGTGCTGGACCGGGTGAGCGGGGAGCGCCAGGGACTCACGGCGGCGGCGCTGGCCATCGCCATGGAGCGCTCGATCGACCCGTAGGCAGACCCGGCCGGCGCGAGCGTGCGTCCGTCGGGCGCCACGGTGGCACGGGGCCCGGGGCCGGGCCCCTCAGCCCTCCAGCTGGGTGTAGATGATGAGCAGGAGCGCGGCCAGGAGCACGGCCCACAGCGCCAGGGCGACACGCTTGGCCCGCTTGGCCCGCTCCTCTTCCCACCAGGTGCGCGGACGGATGGCCTGGGCCATGAAGGTCACCACGCCGGCCAGGTTCAGGCACACCACGTTGGTCGCCACCAGCACGAGGGAGCCGAACCCCAGGGCCGCGTGCCCCGATCCCAGCAGGAGCCCGGAGCTCACGAGGGGTGGCAGCAGGGCCACCGCCACCATGACGCCCACCAGGGCCGAGGGCAGGCCGGTGGTGAAGGTGAGGGCTCCGGCGCTCCCTGCAGCCAGCGCCACCGCCACGTCGGCCACGCCCACGTGGGTCCTCCGCGCGATGGCGGCGACGGTGGGATCCACCGGGAGGACCATGCCCACCAGGAGGGAGAAGGCCAGGGCCAGCCCGACCCCCAGCAGCGTGGTCTTGAGGGAGCGGACCACCAGGTCCAGGTCGCCCAGGGTGGTGGCGAAGGCCAGGGCCATGTTGGGGCCGAGAAGAGGCGCCACCACCATGGCACCCACCAGAACCGCCACGTCGTCCCGGATGAGGCCCACCGCCGCCAGCACCGAAGACAGGATCACGGTGAGCACGTAGACCCGGGTGATGTGCGCCCCCTCCTCCACGTCGGCCTGGAGCTCCTCCCGGCTCAGCCGCCCGGGCGTGGTGTCGGCCGCGGAGGCGGAGTCAGGGGGCCCGGGCGTCTCGGTCTCCTCGAGGCGCGGCACCGTGGCCTCCACCGCCAGGAGCACCAGGCGGAAGTCGTCTCGTCCGGCGAAGGTGTCGCGAAAGGCGTCGGACAGGGCCTCTGTCCGCTCCGACGGGAGGAGCACGCTCACCAGGAGACGGTCGTCCACGAGCTCACGGAACCAGACGTCCACGGCCTCCACGTCGTCCAGGATCCGGTCCACCGCCGGGCGTTCGTCGCCCCGAACGGCGACCTGGACCAGGCGGAGGCTCATGACCGCTCCCCCTGGGCTACCTCCTGGAGGAAGGCCAGCACCCGGGCGCGGGTCTCCGGCGCATCCAGGACGTCGGTGTGGCCCGCACCAGCGATGAGATGAAAGGAGGCGCCGGCGGCCCGCGCCAGCCGAACCGCATGCTCCCGGGGGACCCGCTGGTCGTGCTCGGGCTGGAGGATGAGCACGGGGAGCCGGACGGCGCCGATCTTCCGCTCGGGCACCAGGTGCCGGAAGGTGCCGCCGATGCGGACCCACCAGAACGGGCGCAGGGCCACCACCATGAAACCGCCGGGGAATCCCTTGTCCCGGAGGTACGACGCGATGACCTCAAGCACGTCGGCGGGCGCGGCCACGACCACCAGACCGTCCACCGGGGCGCCATGCTCGGCGGCCAGCACGGCGGCGGCGCCGCCCAGGGAATGACCCACCAGCACCCGCTCGCGATCGGGAAAGCGGAGGGCGGCGTACCGGGCCGCGGCGGCCACGTCGTCCCGGAAGTGGCGGACCGTGACGTACGCCGCCGGACCATTGCGGCCGTGCCCCTGGACGTCGAAGAGGAGGACCGCGTGACCGGCCTCCACCAGCGACTCGGCCATCCCGAGAAGCGTCCCGTAGTTGGCGCCCCATCCGTGGACCAGCAGAACCAGGGGCCGCCGACCCGGCTCATCGGGGTACACCAGCCACCCCCGCAGCGCGTGGTCGCCGGCGGGAATGAGCACATCCTCGTGGCCGTAGCCCAGCTCGGGCACCGATACCGCCGGCGGGCGGGGCACGGGCCGTACCACCTGGTTGGCCACCCGGTCCAACGCGTACAGGCCGCCGGCCGCCGCGGCACCCGCCGCCACGACCGCCGTCACCACGGCGCCGCGCCCTCCCGGAGCATCGGAATCCCCTGAGCGCCCAACGGAATCATGCGCTCATCCGGGCCAGAGCACGCTTCACGAAGACGGGGACCATGGCCCGGCGCCAGTCCGGATCCACGATCATGTTCTCCAGGGGATGACACTGGCGGTGCGCCCGCTCGGCCAGCGCGTCGACGATCTCGTCGTCCAGACGCCGGCCCCGGGCGATATCGCTCCATCCGGTGAGCTCCTTCGGCCGGGAGCCCAGTCCGGTCACGACGCCCTCCACGGCCCGGACCGTTCCGTCCTCCTCCAACTCCGCCGACACGGCGACCGTGAGGAGGGGGAAGTCGATGGACCTGCGCTGGCGGAGCTTGGCGTATCCGCTGCGGCGGGCGGCGGGCGCGAGGGGGATGCGGACCTCGGTGACGATCTCTCCCGGCTCCCGGCGGGTGTTGGCGACGCCGTCGGCCACGAAGAAGTCCCGCACCGGGACCTCTCGGCGACCCTCCGGGCCGACCAGGACCGCCACGGCGTCCAGCACCATGAGGACCGGCGGCGTATCGGCCGAATGGGCCGCCACGCACTTCTTGCCCACCTTGGTGACGTGGCAGACGTCGCCGTCCTTCTTGAGACAGTACCCCAGCGCCTTTCGCCAGAACGCCGTCTGGTTGTAGTAGGTGCAGCGCGTGTCCAGGCAGAGGTTTCCGCCGAGGGTGGCCATGTTGCGCAGCTGGGGACCGGCCACGTGACCCGCGGCATCGGCCAGCGCCGGGAAGCGCGCCCGCACCCCGGCGTCGCGCGCCACGGAAGACAGGGTCTCGGCGGCGCCGATGCGCAGCCACCCATCCTCCTCCCGGATCCCCGCGAGCTCGTCGATCCCCTTGAGGGCCACCAGATGGCCGGGCTCGAAGAGGCGGTGCTTCATATTGGGCATGAGGTCGGTGCCACCGGCCACGGGCATGACGTCGCCGGCGTGCTCCCCGAGGAGGGACACGGCCTCCCCGACCGTGCGGGGCCGGTGATAGCGGAAGGGCGGCAGCCTCAGCACGGTACGTCCTCCACCGGCCTGTCACCGCGGCCGGCGGCGGCGTGGTCGCACCGCCTCCGGGTCGGGGCCCATCGGTACGTCACGTACCACCTCCCGCGTTGACGCCGCTGTCCAGGGGGCGGGCCACCATGATGCCGTCCTGCCCCGAGATGCGCCGGAGGCGGGCGCCCAGGGGCTGCTCGCTGATCTGCACCGAGTCGCCCACCAGGGGCGCGTGCATGAGCCGGAGGGTGCCGTCCACCCAGAGGGCCAGGCCCGTGTGGGCCACGTCAAGCCCCGGCACCGTGCTGGTCGCGGCGATGATGTCGCCGTCGCGGATGCGCGCCTCCACACCGTCGACGCTGTCCTGGGGGATGAACCAGCGCGCCTGACCCGACAGCCGCTCCTCGGCCCGGCGCACCTGGTCCAGGTTCGCCCGGTGCTCCCGGAGCTGCCGGTACGCGTCGGGATGCTCGGTCATGAAGCTCACCGGCTCGGTGGTCCTGACGCCGCCCAGCTCCCGGGTCACGTTCCTCACCAACCCCTTGGCTTCGGCGTCGCCGATCCAGTCGGTGAAGTAGTGGAGGCGCGAGGGGTAGCCCTCCAGGACCCCGCCCCGGTAGCGGAGCCGGGTGAGGAGCGAATCGTAGCGCGCCTGTGCCGCCGGGGGCCGCTCCAGGAGCTGGCCGGCGTCGGGAGCGTGCACGAAGCGCGCCGTGGTGAAGACCGTCTCCACGAAGGTCACGCAGTCCAGCTCCCGGAAGTCCACGACCAGGTGTTCGGGCCCCGGAGCCTCCAGGGTGTGGGCCACGTAAGGGGTGCCGACGAAGGTCCGGCCGATCCGGGCCATGGTCTCGCCCATGGGCAGCGTGTCCCAACGCGCGTCCAGGGCCGCCCGCACCTTCGCCCGGAAGATGGACCAGTCGGCATCGCTCCACGGCACCGCGGGATCCGTGGCCTCGAAGCCTCCGCCGACCACCGCGTCCGCGGCGGGACGCCCTCCGCCGCCGGCGCCCGTTCGGAAGTCGTCGCCCCGGACGAAATACGCCGTCATGGCGACCACAAGGCCCAGCAGGCCGACCAGGATGGGTTTCTTCGGCACGACGGTCAATCCGCGCTGAGGGGGACGGCACGCTCCGACCCGGGTGCGGCGGGCTTGCCCAGCGCGCCCGCGTCACGGGCGGCCTGCAGGCCCCGCCACACC
>JASFRY010000137.1:0-9103 GCA_050114675.1 Gemmatimonadota bacterium
CAGGGGAACCGGTGCGAACGGCTCCTCGGGGCCGGCCTCGCCGCTTCGACCCGCCTCGACGATGTAGCGGTCGATGCGCAGGCGCAGGCGCGCAAGCTTCACGTCGGCCGAGGCGATGGTCTCCATCAGGTCGTCGGCGAAGGTCATGCGATGCCCGCACGCGCCCACGGCCCGCCCCGTCAGACGGATCCCCTGGCCCAGGAGGACCCCCAGGTCCAGGGTGCGGTGGTCGGCGCTCCCGGTGAGCTGCATGGAGGGCTGGTCCCGGGACGCCTCGGGGCTGGCCACGGACCGGATGTCCTCGTCCAGGAGTCCCATGTCGTGGAGCCAGGCCAGGATGTCCCGCCCCCGGTACCGGCGGGGAAGGCGGGTGTGGCGCCCCACCGAGAGGGTGACCGGACGCCCCGACGCGTGGATCTCCTCGGCGAGCTGGATGCCCGTGGCCGACGCCCCCACCACCAGGACGCCACCGTGGGGAAGGTCGCTCGGCCTCCTGTACCCGGTGGGAACCACCTGGTGGACGCCGCGGGCCAGGTCCCCGGCGAAGGCCGGCACCAGGGCGTCCTGGCTCTCGCCCGTGGCGATCACCACGTTTCGGGCCCGCCAGCCCCCGGCGTCGGTGGACACCCGGTACGTTCCGTCCCGCATCTCCACGCGGGTGACCGTGACGCCCTCTTCCACGGGCACCGTGTGGGCCGCGGCGTAGCGCTCCAGGTATGCGATCACCTCCGACCTTCCCATGAAGGCGTGGGGGTCGCCCCGGTCGTCGCTCCACCCCGAGAGGCGGGAGAGCCAGCGGGGGGTCAGGAGGCTCAGGGAGTCCCAACGCTCGCTCCTCCACCGCTCGCCCACGCGCCCCCGCTCGAGCACCACGTGCTCCACGGACCGCTCGGCGAGACCGCGGCTCATGGCGAGCCCCGCCTGGCCTCCGCCGACGATCACCGTATCCACGTCCCTCTCCCTCATGGCTCCCCCTCCCGCGGCCGGCCCGGACCGGACCGGGCACCTTCGCCGGTCCGGTCCGGGGCGCGCCTGGTCACGCCCCGTTGACCGTGATCTCCACCGGGGTCTGGTTGGTGATGATGTCGAAGACGGCCGAGCGGGCGCGGGACTGCTCCACGATCTGGCGGAGCTTCTCCTCGGGGGCGTTCCCCTTGATGGAGAAGTCCACGCGGATCTTCTGGTAGCCGTTCCGCACCTGGTCGGAGAGGCCCAGGATGCCCTGGATGTCGATCTCGCCTTCCACGGTGGACTCGACCTCGTGGAGCTCCACGCCGCGCGCGGCGGCGATGTTGCCGATGCCCCCGGTGAGGCAGGACGCCAGCCCCGCCAGGACCAGCTCCACCGGAAGCGGTCCGTTGTCCCCTCCGACCAGGACGGCCGGGTGGTCGGCGTCGACGGTGAACGTGCGGACGTGCTCGTGCTCGCCTCCGGCCCCGTAGAACGAGGTGATGGAGGTGCGGCTGTGGGTGCCCGACTGCCACCGGTTCGTGGCGCGGAAGCGGAACTGGGCCAGCTCCCGCTGGTTGTCCACCGCGTCGATGGTGGCGAAGAGGGTCGGGGTGTCGACCCCGTTGAGGGGCCCGCGGGTCTGGGTCTGCGCCATGGTGTCCTGCGACATGGATGGCCTCCTTTGGTGGCCGTGTGGTCGTAGATGCCGGAGGGAACCGACCCTCCTCGCTCCATGAGGCGCAGGACTGCGCCGGGAAGGCTCATCGGGGGGGCGGAGGTGCTTGAGGTCGAGGTGGGGGAGACCCTATCTTGAGAACGAGAATGGATCGATTCGTGGCCTCCCCCGCCCTCGATCCGGCGCGCGGGTCCCCCAGGGGACACCCTCCTCCGTCGTGCGCACGCTCCTCTGACTCCGCGACGCGTGACGCGCCCGCCTGCGTAGACCCACGCACGCGCGTCGGAGGGCGAACCGATGCGACATGTTCTTGCCCGGCTCCTCGCCGCGGCCGCGCCCCTCGTGGTGGCGGGCTGCGCCACGGCGCCTCGAGCCGCTCCCACCCTGGTGCCCGGCTGCGACCAGCTCTTCGAGACCGCGCCCGAGGCCATGTCCGTGAACCTCCCCGACGCACCGCGGCTCCTCAACGGGCCCGCGGTGGGCGCCGAGGTGGAGCGCAGCTACCACGAGCCGTGGAATCGGGTGGCGGTGGTCCAGGCGCTGGTTCAGCCCGACGGACGCATCTCCCACGGGTGCCTCCTCGCCACCTCCGGAGATCCCCGCTATGACGCGGCGGCGCTGACCGCGGCGCGGAGCACACGCTGGGATCCTGCGATGCGGGACGGGAAGGAGGTGGAGGCATGGGTGAGCTTCCCGGTCTCCACGCGCATGCGCCCCGGGCGCGACATCACGGGGCGCTACATGGCCATCACCGCCGATGGCGGAGGAACGGCCGACGAGCTCGACCACGAGGACCTGGAGGTGCAGTCGGTGGTGCTGGACTACCTCCTTCGGGACCCGGACCGTCCCGCGCCGGGCCTGCACAACCACGCCGTCTGCCTGGGCGTGGGCCCGGGCTTCCCTCTCCTCAATGCCCCCTCGGCGCTGGGCAGGCGGCTGCCCGACGTGGAGATCCCCGTCGTTCCCGCGACACGCTGCCACATCGACCTCCTCCACGAGTTCCCCGGCATGAAGGGACCGCGGCTCATGGTGGCGGGCACGGACCAGGAGGCGCTGGCCCTCTGGGCGGACCTCCCCGAGCACACCGGCGCGGACGTGGTACGCGTGCGGGCCGGGTACTACCTGTCCGGTCCGCGGACGTCGGATTACGCGTGCACCGTGCGGTCCGAGAAGAACCGGTGGGAGGTCGTCCGCTGCACGGCCCTGAACGGCCCGTGACCTGATCGGGCGGGATCCTCTCACGCTCCTGTCGCCGCGGCGCCTCGGCGCTACCTTGGCTGGCACCGAAACCGGTACTCCCACGGAGGAGCGAGCATGGCGGACGCAGGCACACGGCCCGGATTCTCCACCACGTCGGTATGGGCCGGTGAGGAGGACCGCCCCCCCGGGGCGCCCACGCAGACGCCCATGGTGGGATCGGTGTCCTTCGGCTACCGGGACCTCGAGGCGTGGCTCCAGGTCGCCCGGGGTGAGCGTCCGGGCCACATCTACGGACGGAACACCAACCCCACCGTGGCCGCGTTCGAGGAGAAGGTCCGCTGTCTGGAGGACGCCGAGGCGGCGACCTCCTTCTCCACGGGGATGGCGGCCATCGCGGGGACCCTGTGGGCGCTGCTGGAGCCGGGCACACGGGTGGTGTCCACCCGGGACACCTACGGGGGAACGAGCGTCGTCTTCACCGACCACCTGCCGCGCTGGGGCGCCGAGGTGGTGCTCTGCCCCACCGACGACCACGAGGCCCTGGAAGCCGAGATCGCCCGGGGGTGCGACCTCCTCTACCTGGAGACACCGACCAATCCCACGCTCAAGGTCCTGGACCTGGAGCGCCTGGCCGCCGCGGGTCGCCGGGTGGGCGCCACGGTGGTGGTGGACAACACCTTTGCCACACCCGTCAATCAGAACCCCCTGAGCCTGGGGGCCCACCTGGTGGTCCACTCGGCCACCAAGTTCCTGGGCGGCCACGCCGATGCCCTGGGCGGCATCGTGTGTGGAGAGCGGGACCTGGTGCGACGGATCTTCCGCTTCCGGGAGATCACCGGTGCGAGCCTCCATCCCGAGGCGGCCTATCTCCTCCTGCGGGGACTCAAGACGCTGTCGCTCCGCGTCGCCCGTCAGAACGAGACCGCCCTGGCCGTGGCGCGGTGGCTCGAAGGGGCCGACGGCGTCGCGTCGGTCAACTATCCGGGCCTCCCGTCCCATCCCGCCCACGACGTGGCGCGACGCCAGATGCGGGGCTTCGGGGGGGTGCTGAGCTTCGCGCTGGACGGGGGGATGGATGCGGTGGAGCGCTTCCTCCCGGCCCTGCGCTGGGCCCACCTGGCGGCGAACCTGGGCGCGGTGGAGACGGTGGCCGGAACGCCCGCCACCACGAGCCACGTGGAGTGCACGCCCGAGGAGCGGGCGGCGCTGGGCATCCCCGAGGGGCTGGTGCGGTACTCGGTGGGCATCGAGGACCCGGAGGACCTCCTGGCCGATCTGGACCAGGCCCTGTGGGCGACGCGGGGATCCCGGTCGTGAGTCACGTCGAGGGCCTGAATGCCCTGGAGGCGCGGGTCGCCGCCCTGGTGGACGAGGAGGGGCTCGTGGACGCCGCACGAAGCCTCGTGCGCGTCCCCAGCGTGGGTGGGGAGGAGGGCCCGGCCCAGCGGCTCATGGCCGCGCTCCTGGAAGGGGCGGGGCTGGAGGTGGACGTCTGGGAGATCCCCATGGACGAGGTGCGGGCACACCCGGCCTACGCCGCCGAGATCGAGCGGGAGGCCCCGCTGGGCGTGGTGGGCACGCTGCGCGGCGAGGGCGGGGGCGGGGGCCGGCACCTGATCCTCGACGGCCACGTCGACGTGGTGCCCGCGGGGGATCCGGCGCTGTGGACCCATCCGCCGTTCTCGGGCACCGTGGCCGGCGGCCGCCTCTGGGGGCGGGGTGCGCTGGACATGAAGGGTCCGCTCACGGCAGGCCTCTTCGCCCTGGAGGCCATCCGCCGCGCCGGCGTGCGGCTGGCGGGAACCGTCCACCTCCTGAGCGTCGTGGGAGAGGAGGATGGGGGCATGGGCACCCTGGCCGCCATCCTGCGTGGCTACCGGGCCGACGGGGCCGTGGTCATGGAGCCCACCGAGCTGGCGGTCGCACCGGCGCAGGCGGGCTGTCTCAACTTCCGCATCAGGATCCCCGGCCAGGCTGCCCACGGGGCCGTGCGCGAGGAGGGCGTCAGCGCCCTGGAGAAGCTCTTTCCGGTGTATGCCGCGCTCCAGGAGCTGGAGGCGGAGCGAAACCGGCGCCTGGGCGGCGACCCGCTCTTCCACCGCTACCGGCTGCCCTTCGCGCTGTGCGTGGGAACCGTGCGGGGCGGGGATTGGGCGTCCTCGGTCCCGGACCACGTGACCGTGGAGGGACGCCTGGGTACGGCGCCGGGCGAGGCCCCGGAGGACGCCCGCCGGGAGCTGGCCCAGGCGCTGGACCATGCCGCCGGACGGGATCCGTGGCTGCGCGACCATCCGCCCGTCCTCGAATGGTGGGGCGGGCGCTTCCTGGCGGCCCGCACGGATCCGGCCCACCCCCTGGTGGAGGCGGTGCAGGGGGCCGCCGCCGAGGTGCTGCAGCGGCCGGTGCCTCTGGAAGGGATGACCTACGGTGCCGACATGGGCCTGCTGGCCAACGTGGCCGAGGTGCCCACGGTCCTCTTCGGCGCCGGCGACATCCGGCGCGCCCACCGCCCCGACGAGCACGTGGAGATCACCGACCTGGTGGCCATGGCCCGGGCCCTGGCCGTGGCGGCGCTGCGCTTCTGCGGGGTGGTGGAGGAGGGGTAGCTCCGGGCGTGCAAGGTGCGGCCCCTGGGACGTCATAGGGAACGAACGCGTTCCCACCCGAGACACCGAGGCATGCCATGTCCCACTCGACCCGCCCCTCCGTGGACGCCCGCATCGCGGCCCTTGAAGCCTCCCTCCGGCGCCTTCGCCTCCTGGCCTACGCCCTCGTCCTGACGCTCCTCGTCGTGGGCACCGCGGCGTGGAGGAGCCGGTCCGACGAGGTACGCGCCGCCTCCCTCGTCCTCACGGACGCGGGGGACGACGCCGTTCTGATCCTACGGGGCGAGGCCGACCTGCACGGCCCGGGACTCCTCCTCGTCCGGCCGTCGGGGGCCGTGGTCATGCGCCTGGGCGGCAGCGCCGTCCGGCCCGTCCGTTGATGCCGGGCGCACGGCGCGCGTAATCCGTCCCCATCCCGGTGGCCGGTCGGCGCTGCGCGAAGGGTTGACCGCCGCGCGGCCGGGGGACACCTATGGGGTACGCCGTCCGTTTCGTTCCGGTCGTTCCGAGAGCCGTCATGCACGCCATCCGAGCACACGGCGCCGCGGTCGTAGCCGCTCTGGTCCTTGTCACGGCGTCGCCGGTGTGGGCCCAGAACGTCCGGGGACGCTACGTGGCGGAACGGACCGGCCAGCCCCTGGGCGGGGCGTTCGTCACCCTGCTCGACGGGTCCGGAGGGACCGTGGCGTCCACCCTCACCAACGCCGGGGGGTGGTTCCAGCTTCACGCTCCGGCGCCCGGGCGCTACGTGGTGCGTGCCGAGCACATCGGCTACACGACGGAGCAGGCCGCCGTGGAGACGGGGAGCGGTGCCACGGTGGTGGTGAAGCTGGTCGGCCACTTCAAGGCCATCGAGCTGGAAGGGCTCACGGCCGAGGTGGACAAGGCGTGCTCGATCCCCGCGTCGCAGGCGCGCCGCGTGGCGACGCTATGGGACGAGGTCCGCAAGGCCTTCCGTGTGACGGCCTACGTGGAGCGGGAGGCGCTCTACCTCTTCGACGTGGAGCGCTGGACCCGCACCCTGGAGCCGCGCCGGTTGCGCGTGGAGGGTGAGGAGCGTCGCGCGCGCACCGGGATGCACCCGGGGAGCCCCTTCGTGAGCCTCCCACCGCAGCGCCTGGCGGCCCAGGGCTACATCCAGGAGTCGGACGACAGCGACGATCTGCGCTACTACGCGCCCGACGCCCGCGTGCTCCTGGATCCCTCGTTCCAGGCGAGCCACTGCTTCGCGCTCACGCTTCGCGGACCGGAAGAAGGCTGGGTGGGCCTCCGCTTCGAGCCGCGGGACCGGCGCAAGGCGGACATCGAAGGTACGCTCTGGATCGACGCCTCCACCTACGAGCCCCGCCGCCTGGACTATCGCTATCCGGTGCTCCCGTGGGACCTCGTCACCGACAAGGTGGGCGGGAGGATCGACTTCACGCGCATCCCCCAGGGCCCCTGGATCGTACGGCGCTGGTGGATCCGCATGCCCGTGGTCCAGGAGGCTCCACCGCAGCGCACGCCGTGGGCGGAGCTCCGGACCCGCTACCGACTCGCCTCCCTCATCGAGGAGGGTGGGGAGATCCGGGACGTCCGGGCCAACGGCAGGGAGGCCCTGGCCTTCGACCTCGGGACGGTGCAGGGGACGGTGGTGGATTCGGCCACCGGAGCGCCGCTGCCGGGCGCCCGGGTGGTCCTGGACGGTACGTATTTCACCACCGAGACCGACGCCGACGGGCACTTCTCCTTCACCGGCGTCCCCGAGGGCCGCTACCGGGCCCGGGTCACCACCGAAGCGCTCCGCACGCTGGGGGCGGCGTTCCAGGCCGTCGACGTCGACGTGGTCAGCGGAAGCGCTTCCAGCGTCTCCGTGCGCATGCCGAGGGACGAGGAGGTGGCGCGCGGCCTGTGCGGAGAAGGGCTGTCGCCGGATGGTGAAGGGACCGTGACGGGGCGGCTGCGCACCGAGCGGGGCGGGGCGCCTCGGTCCGCCTCCATCCACGTCTCCTGGGACGTGGTGACGCGGTTCGACGCCAGCCCCGGCACCGACCGGTCCGGGCGGCCCGCCAGCGCCGTCGGCTTCACGCAGGCGCACCACGAGGCGGAGGTCCCCGCGCGTCCCGACGGCTCCTTCGTGGCCTGCGGGCTGCCCCTGGACGAGGAGGTGACCTTCCGCGCCGAGGCCCCGGGGCTCATGAGCAAGCCCGCGACGCTCCGGCTCACCGACGCCACCCTTCGGCGCGTGGATCTCTCCCTCGCCCCCGTGACCCTGGCCGAGGCCCTCCTCGTGCGCGTGCTGCAGCCCGACGGGCGCACCCCGGTGGAGGCCGCCGAGGTGGCGCTGCCCGAGCTGGGCCGGAGCCTCTCCACGGACGCTTCGGGTACGGCCATCTTCCCCGAGATCCCCGCCGGGCCGGTGCGCGTGGATATCCACCATCTGGCCTACGTGGACCGCACGGACACGGTGGGGGTGAGCCCCGAGGGACGCACGGTGGAGGTGGCGGTCCTCGCGGACCAGGCGCTGGAGCTCGAGCCCATCGTGGTGGAGGTCCTCACGCCCGAGGCGCTGGCGAACCTCCGGAGCGGATCCTCGGCCACGGCGGCCGTCTCCCTGACGGAGATCCGGGAGCTCATCCGCGAGGCCAGGGTCAACAACCTGGCGGACGTGGTCCGGGAGAAGCTCCACGGGGCGGTGCGTACCGGTCCCATCGTGCGTGGCCCGAACTACGTGGGGACGTGCATCGAGTACACGCGCGCTCCGGGAGGCTCGGCCCGGCGCTGCGACATGGTCCAGGTGGTGGTGGACGGCATGTACCTCACCACCAACGAGGCCGCGCGACTCGTGGAGAGCTTCCCCCTCCTGGACATCGTGTCGCTGGAGTTCCTGTCGCCCATGGAGCAGACGTTCCGGTACGGGACCCAGCGGGCCACGGGGATGCTCATCATCCATACCTCGCGGGGTGGGGGCTGAGCCCGGAGAGGACCGCCGCAACCACGGCCGGGGTGGCCGCGAGGACCCCGATGCGAGACCTTGGGGCATGACCTCTTCTGCCCTCCCGGGACGGGCCCCCTGGGCTCGTCCAGCGCTTCTCGCCGCGCTCCTTCT
Source organism: Gemmatimonadota bacterium (assembly GCA_050114675.1). GTDB lineage: Bacteria > Gemmatimonadota > Gemmatimonadetes > Longimicrobiales > Gaopeijiaceae > SZUA-318. The sequence goes on from JASFRY010000137.1 coordinate 8,522, forward strand.
GGTGTCCGTCGCCGTCCCCGCCGGCGTCCGCGCCCAGGCCATCCTCAACGTGGAGCGGCTCCAGCCCGAGAACGTCCACGGCTGGCACTCGGGCGTGGAGGGCTCCATCGACCTGGCCCGGGGCAACACCCACCACACCAACGTGGGCGCCGGCGTGGCGGCGGGGTACCGCTGGCCCGGCGACTGGCTCCGGGTCTTCGCCGGTATCGCCTACCAGGACGAGCAGGGCCAGGGGCTGGACAACGACCGCTACCTCCACGTGCGCTACAACCACTGGCTGGGCGACCGCCTGCAGGACTTCCACTTCGTCCAGGCCCAGGCGAGCCACTCGGGCATCCTCCAGCGGCGGTACCTGGTGGGAAGCGGGCTGCGGTGGCGGATGGTGGCCCATGACGCCACGACCTTCGACGTGGGCAGCGGCGTCATGTACGAGCACGAGGACCTGGACGCCAGCCGGATCGAGGACGACCATCCCGCCCACGAGCGCGTCCTGCGCATGGCGAACCTCCTGGTGCTCAACCAGCGCCTGAGCAGCGACGTGCGCCTGGTGGGGGTGGCGTACGTCCAGCCCCGGCTCACCGA
>JASFRY010000138.1:0-9013 GCA_050114675.1 Gemmatimonadota bacterium
CGTCTCGTACCTGCCCTGGGCGGTGATGAACTACACGGGCTTCCTGTTCGCGCTGATCTACGCAGCCACGGGCATCGGCATCGCGAAGCGCATCCGGGACGACGAGACGGAGCCCGGCAGCTAGTGTGGTGTTTCGGAAATACCTCGGCCATTCGAGCGCCGCTGCATCCGCTGGATGCGTCGTTGCACCTCCTCGAAACAGCGCTGCTATTCCTGCGTCGGTGCGCCTCGCCCCAGCGGCGCCTCGGCACTCTCGGTGCTAAACGTTCACGTGTTACAGTCCACCAGTAGACGGCCAACCTCTAGCCTCGGGCCCGCCACGCCGAGACGATGCCGGGCTCCCGGGCCATGAGGGACCGCTCGCCGTGCAGCAGGGCCTGGCGTCGCTCTTCCGGCACGGCGCCTGAGTACCACCAGTCCACGATGTCGCGGCAGCTGTCCGCCAGCGGCCGGAACGTGAGGCCGTTGGCCACGCCGTGCTCGATGCTCACCCGGGCCGATCCGAAGTTGTCTCCCACCGGCATGATCCACGGGATGGCGTCGAGGACCCCGTTGGCCCGGAGGAAGTCGTAGTCGGGGACCATGACCCATTCCACCGGCGCCGAGAAGGCGGCGTGGGCGGCATGGACGAACTCGTGCATTCCCGTCGCCGACGCCGGGCCCGCCGCGTTGAAGGTCCCGGCATTGTGGTCTTCCAGAAGGCGGATCATGAACCCCGCGACGTCACGCACGTCCACGTACTGCACCGGATCGTGCCCCTTGCCGGGCACCAGGACCTCTCCACCGCGCTCCAGCCGCACCGGCCAGTAGCCGAAGCGATCGGTCCTGTCGGCCGGCCCCATCATGTAGGTGGGACGGACCACGACGGTGCGGTCCTCCCCGAAGGCGCGTCTGGCCTCCTCCTCGGAGTCGGCCTTCATGACGCCGTAGTCGTACTCCACCTTCTGCGTATCCGTGATGCCCGAGGGCACGGCACGGACGAGCTCGTGATCCTCCCCGATGTCCTCGTCCAGGTAGGGGTAGTAGACGCCCGTGGAGGACACGTAGAGGTAGAGCTCGGCGCTGTCGGCGAGGAGGCCGGCCGAGTCCCGCGTCCACGACACCCGCTGTCCCGAGTTGTCGATGACGGCGTCCCACCTCCGCCCTTCCAGCGCCGTGAGATTGTCGGCCCTGTCCCCGACAAGATGCTCGACATCGTCGAACAGCCGCCGGTGGATGGTCGGTCGGGTCCTTCCTCGGGTGAAGATGGACACGCTGTGCCCTCGCCCCAGGGCGCACGCGACCTGGTGGGGACCCAGGAAGCTGGTGCCGCCGAGGATGAGGATGTCCATGCGCCTGCGGGCAGCGCCGGGGTGGGAAGGGGCGGGTCCGGCCGCAGGCAGCGGTGAGGGCCCCAGTCCCAGAGCCCAGGCTCCCCCCGCGGCCGCGGTGGACCTGATGAAGTCGCGTCGGTCGTGGATCACGGGTTCACCTCCTGTTGGCCGCAACCTGCCGTACGTGGGCCGCCGCGGCAACGATATGTGCCCGTGCAGCGTCGAAGGAGAGTGAGGGCCGTGCGGGACTGCGTCTGGGACGTGCGACGAAGGGGGTGGGGTATGGGGAGGTGGGAACGCAGAGAGGACCTGAAGAATCTGACGCTCATCGGTGCCTCGGCATGGGCGGCGGTGCTCGCGACAGGCGGGCTCCTGCTGGCGAACCGCATGTCGACCCCGCAAGCGGCGCCCCCTCACCGTCCGACGCGAGTCACGGTGGCGACGTACAGCTTCGGGGGGGCGGTGCCCCTCAGCGGGAGCGACCGCCTGTTCGGGCGTGTCCGGACGGTGGACGGTCGCGAGCTCGTGGGCTTCATCCGCTGGGATCGCAACGAGGGAAGCTGGACCGATGTCCTCGACGCCATCAAGGTGTCGGATGGACACGAGAGCCAATCGGGGATCCGCTTCGGACAGATCCAGCGCATCCGGGTCGATGGATCCCGGCGCGCCCTTCTCACCCTGCGCTCGGGCGCCCGGGTCGAGATGTCGGCGCGTGCGACGGACCTGGGCCAGGGGCTGCGCGCCCTGGTTGTCGCCGGCCCCGACGGCGGATCGTCCGAGATGCGCTGGAGCGACCTGGACGCGGTGGAGTTCCTTCCGGCCCCCGAGGGGGAGCGTCCCGCCGAAGGGCGGCTGTACGGCACCCTTACCACGCGATCGGGCGCGCGTTTCACCGGGCGCGTCACCTGGGACGTCGACGAGATCTATACCACGGATGTCCTGGACGGCGACCGCGACGGTCGCCGTGTGAAGATCCCCTTCGGCGCCATCCAGCGGATCGAGCGACATGGATCCCGGGCAGCCCACGTCGTGCTGACCTCGGGCGACGCCCTGACCCTCTCCGGCACCAACGACGTGAACGACGAGAACGGCGGCATCTCGGTCTCGGATCCGTCTCTGGGTCAGGTGATGGTGCCGTGGGACGACTTCGTCGAGGTGACGTTCGCCGAGGCACCGCAGGACGCCGACCGGGTGACCTTCGACGGCGGCCGGCCCATCGTCGGGACGGTCGTGACGGAAGGCGGTGAGCGCCTGACGGGCCAGGTCCGTTGGGACAACGACGAGGCGTCCACCTGGGAGATGCTCGACGGGCGCTCCGGCGGCGCCGACTTCGAGATCGAGTTCGCTCAGATCCGGAGGATCGCGAAGGCCGACGCCGGAGCCCGGGTGACACTGAAGGACGGGCGCTCCTTCCAACTCACGGGCTCCAACGACGTGAACCGGGAGAACCGGGGGATCGTGGTCGACACCGGAGACGGCATCCGGAAGGTGCGTTGGGAGGACTTCCGGGAGCTGCTTCTCGGGGACTGACGGGGGCGGCCCGGGAGTTCGGACGACCGCCAGGGTCGCACGGCCAGGGAGGGGGGTCTGCACCCACCCCGCTCTTCGTCGCCGACGGGCCCGGCGCCACCCAGGAGGTGCGTCCTACCGGATTCCCCGGCAGACCTCCCCTCCCGAGCATGCGTCGGGCACGAACGTCTCCGCCTCGATCCGCCATCCGGCGTCTTCGAGGCGCCACCGGGCGAAGTAGGTTCCGCTCACCCGTACAGGTCCCTCGGTGTCGGTCCACGTGCCCACCCAGCGGCCCTCTTCAGCGGCGGTCCCCCACGGCTCGAATACCCGTACGTCCTCGGGCGTCCGGACGTAGCGCACGTCGGGGTACGCCCGGAACCTCTCCGCCAAAGCGGTGAGGTAGGCCTCCCGTCCCGAGCGACGGTCGCCGGTGGACCCCACCAACCAGATGTCGTCCGCCATGGTGGCTCCGATCGCCGCCGTATCATGGCGAGCGATGGCCGCGTTGGACGCCTCACGCGCCATGCGGATCGCCCGGGCGTGGGGTCCGCCGGTGGTATCGTCCGCGGCAGACCAGAGAGGTCCCGGCGTCGTGTGCAGAGGCACGTGCCGCTGGGGCCCCGGCGGGGCCTGGAACGACGTGTGGCGATGCACCACCACCCAACGGCCGTCCCTTCGCTCGAAGACGACGGACTGGCGGCCTTCGTCCACGGTGGTCTCGCCGGAGGGCTCCACGACCTCCAAGCGGAAGTCGGCGGCCAGCCATCCCACGTCTCCCCGGGCCCGCACGTCCAGGACGTCGTACAGGGAGTGGACCTGCCCCCTGGCAGCGCTGGCGAACATGTTGTCGTACAGCGTGTCCACCTGCGGCCAGCCCTCGAGCTGCCGGCGCTCGAAGAAGAAGACCCCGGAGGTGTCGTGGGCGTAGTAGCGCCGGATGAAGGCGGAATCCCGCCGCTCCCACGCCGCGTTGAATGCGTCGAAGAGGGCCCGGATCTCCTCGGCGGAACGAAGGTCCTCCGCGCTCTGCGCCGCGATTCCCCGGAAGGGGAGGAACGAGGCGAGCAGGGCAGCGAAGAACAGCAGGCGGACGCGCATGATCGCTCCTCGGCGTAAGGTGGACGTTCCCGTGATGGTATCATCTGGGCGCCATGGGCGCCGCTCACGCGGCGCGACCCGGTCAGGCGTCGAACTCGAACACGTCCTCCACGCCCAGCCCAAAGGCCCGGGCGATGCGAAAGGCCAGTGCCAGCGACGGCACGTAGCCTCCCTGCTCCAGGGCCCCGATGGTCTGGCGCGTGCAGCCGGCGCGGTCGGCCAGCTCCTGCTGGGTCATCTCCCCGTTCTCGAAGCGGAGACGCCGGATATGGCTCCGGACGGTGCCCTCACCCATGTCCGCCGGTCCGCCCGTCCAGCACCAGGATGGCAGCGGCCGAGGCAATCGACGCCAGGATCACGGTGCCGTAGGCCAGGAACCACATCCAACCCACGGGCACTGCACCCGCCGGCTCGTAGACCGTCCAGAGTGTGATGGTGCACGCGAACGTCGCCACCAGGACGATGACCAGGGCTGCCTGGTTGGCCCGGGCGACGATCTGGAAGTCCCGCTCGTCGGCCACCGTGGGCCCTCCCTTGCGCTGCCGGGTCAGCCAGAGGGAGAGCCAGTGCCCGCCGAACCCGAAGGCCAGAGCGACGGCGCCGGCCAGATGGCGGCTGGACGCCTCGGGGAATCCGCCAGGTCCGCCGTCCAGGAAGAAGGTCAGCGCAAACCCGAGCCCCGCGGCAGTCCAGATCACGGTGGCGAGCCAGGCACGCTGCCGGGTCTGGCTCATGTCCCGAAGGCTCATCTTCCCTCCTTCGCGTCGTCAGGCGGCCCATCTGCTTCCTTACCTCTACTCCTTGAATGTTAAGTCGACATTACATAATGTCAATATGACATAACATAATGTCAATTGGACGTTACGCGCCGTCTCGTGTTCTCGAAGCCGGAACGCGGGCGGAGTCGTTCAGGGCGGAGCCCCGGGCCGCTCGGTCATGCTACGATGGGAATGCCTCCGCCGCCGAATTCCTTGACGCCCGGGAGCTGCACGGGCTTGGACTTCTCGGACGCCAGGAGGAAGCCCTCCCACTTCAGGTCTCCCTCGCCCCTCAAGGTCCCCGTACGGATCCTTCGGATGGTGCCGTCCTGGATCTCCACCACCGCGCCTTGCACCGTGACCTTGACCGTCACGTCCAGGACGAGTGGAGTGAGGGGATCGCCGTTCAACAGGATCTCGAGGCGGGGCCGGTGCTTCGACGTGACGGTGTGATCCACCAACGCCACCTCGACGACTTCCTCCGGGGCGTAGCGCCCTCTATTCAAGTAGCGGGCGAACAGCCCCCCTTCGTTCCACGCCTTCACCAGGACGTCACGGGCTACGCCGATGTCCAGAAGGTCGGCCACCATCCCCGCGATGCGTTCGGCCTCGGGATCCCAGGCGAAGTCCGGTGCCGTGGCCAGCACCAGGCCCTTGAGCTCCTTGACCGGCCGCGTCGACTCGAGGAGCGACCAGACATGGTCGGGGAAGGCCGCTTCCGAAGGGAGAAGGATGTCCTTGACGGTCACGTCGAGCTTCACCTGCGCGTCACTCATGCTCTCCCTCCTCGGAGGACGGGGGCGGTCGCGTCCGTTCGCCACGGATGAGGGTCTCCGGGGTCCCCGCAGCCGGGTGTCCCAGCTCGCCCACCGCCCGCCATCGCAACTCCAGGGCGACCCGCGGGGGCTTTCCGGCACGGAACGCCCGGCTCCCCGCGTCGCGGTGTGGCCGCAACTCGATGCGCGCCTCCGATCCCGTGGGGCGCTTCTTCCTGCGTTCTCCCTTCCTGCGCACCCGCGCCAGGGCCAGAGGCGCGCCGACCAGGAGGAGCAGCCCTGCGGCGATCCACCCCACGGGAATGTGGCGGGCCACGACCACGGCCACGGGCGTCTGGAGGGGCACCTCCACGCCCGGGGCAGGATCCTGCTCCAGCACGGCCCCGGCGGGGCTCAGCGACCATCTTCGGCCACGCTCCACCAGGCCGAGACCCAGCGAGGAGACCAGGCTGTCGGCGGACACGGAGGGCCGCTGCCGGATGTCCGGGACGATCACGCCCTGGGCGACGACGACGTCCACGGGCGCGGCCAGTGCCACCACGTCGCCCGGCGCGGGATTCTGCTCGATGATGCTTCCCACCGGCTCGGTGGATGGCCGGAGCTCCAGGTGCCCAAGTGACAGACGAGCGTCCTCAAGCGCAGTCCGGGCACCCAGGCTGTCCGCGCCCGCGAGATCCGGCACCGGCACGCCCTGGGCGACCACCAGGTCCACGGGCGTTCGAAGAGGCACCGACGTTCCCGAATCCGGTGCCTGGCGAAGCACCGTGCCCGGCGGCTGGGTCGACTCCTCCTGCGTGATGTCTCCCACCTGGAGGTCACGGTCGGCGAGAATCTGTCGTGCTTCTGGTGTGGAGCGACCCACAACTCCGGCAACAGGGACGCCCAGGGCCAGGGTGACGTTCACGTCGCGCCGAAGAGGGACGACGGCGCCCGGCCCCGGCGCCTGTTCGATGACGGTTCCGGTGGGCGCCTCCGACGGTGTCTCGGTGATGGATCCCAGGGTGAGCTGGTGGCTCTCGAGGGAGTCGCGGACCGGGCCGATCCTCATACCTCGGACGTCGGGCACGGACACACCGTCAGCCACCACCACGGCCACACGCGTGCCGGGGCGCACCACGCTTCCGGGTGAGACGTCCTGCCGGATGAGGGAGCCCACCTCGGCGGACGAGCGCTCGTGGAGCACCCGGCCCAGGCTCAGTCGTGACCGACCCAGCGCCTGGACGGCCGCGGCGGAGTCCATACCGACCAGGTCAGGTACCCGGGTCCCCGACGCGATCGCCACGTTCACCACAGTTCCCAGGGGCACAAGCATGCCCGGCGGAGGGTCCTGATCGATGACGGTGCCCGGGTCCGCATCGGCGTCGCGCACCCGCAGGGAGCCCAGGCGGAGCTGCTGCTGCGCCAGGACCATGCGTGCCGACGCGCTGTCCCGGCCCGCCAGGTCGGGCGTGGGGACCGGAGCCGCGATGACGACGCCCACCGCCGACCCCGGGGGCTGCTCCGCGCCCGCCGGAGGAGCCTGATCCAGGATGACGCCCGGGGGCTCGGAGGATGGGCGGCTCTGGCGTTCACCGAGACGTAGGTTGGCGCGCACCAGAATCTGGCCTGCGCGGATGGTGTCCATCCCCGTGACGTCCGGCACCCGTGCCCAGACCGCCACATCGACGCGGACGCTGTCACCGGGGGTAAGAAGGCTGCCTGGTTCCGGGACTTGCTCCAGGACGGTACGCCGGGGTTCTTCGGAGAGGACGTCGTCTCCCCGGACCAACCTGAGGTTCACCTCGGCCAGCATCTCCGCCGCCTCGCGGAGCGTACGTCCCCGCAGGTCCGGCACCGTGGGACGGAGGGGCCCAAAGACGAAGTCGTCGACGTTGATGTGCCCCCAGCCCGCCGACGACTGGTCCACGATGCGGATCACGCCCAGTTGGCCGGCGAACTCGGTGAGGTCCCACTGGACCCTTCGCATGGTCTCACTGTCTTCGCCGCTGGCATAGCGGACCCGCTCCTGTCGGCGCTGGGTGGGGTCCGAAACCAGGAGCTCCACCCTCGTCTCGAATCCCCTCCCGCCCCCCACCAAAAAGCTCAGGCCACCGGGCTGGATCCGGAATGTCCCGGAGGTGAGGATTCCCTGAGGCTCGTCTCCCTGGGCCGTACCCAGCGGATCCTGCGAGTCCCGGGGATGCCGCTCGAAGGTCCCGATCCAGAAGTCGCCTTGATGGTTCGAGGGGACCCCGACCCGCACCCGGGCATTGTCGCCCTGGGTGGGCTGGTAGCGGAACGCCGTCCCGGTAGCGGTCCAACCCTCGAGGTTCCCCGTCTCGAAATCCCAGGTGATGGCCTGCTGGGGCGGGAGATCCAGTGCACCCGCCGCGGTGGGCATCAGGGAGGCTCCACTCCAGACGAGAAGCGATGCCAGGGCACGAGGGAGCCGGGTTCCGACGCGCGTCGGCGGCCGGTCGGTGGGTCGCGGTACCACCCCGTTGGCTCGTGGCTTCATGGCCCGCTCGAGGATCAACGCTTCGGCTCGGCTCTACCCATCAGCGGGGTGACGGATCCCATGTCGCGCGAGGCGCCGGCGCCGACGCCCGTCGGATCGCCCCTTGCCGCCTGCGTCACTTCGCGCACGGCATCGATGACCACCGTGGGCCGGTCCCTGTGGATGTAGTGCGAGGCGTTCTCGACGAGCTCGTTCCGGCCACGAGTGGACCAGCTTGCCTCCTCGTCGTGGAGGGCCTTCCACTCGGCGCGCCAGGCGGCGGCCTGCTCGCGGGTGATCCCCAGGGTACGCAAGGTCGCGTCCGGCAACGGCGCCATGGCGGTCAGGACGATGAGCGGCCGGTCTCCCAGATCGCGCATGTCGGCCACCAGGGCCATCGACCGGGACATGGCGCGTCGCTCAGCGATCACGTCGCGGATGGACGTGGGCGCGTAGGCGTTGATTGCCCGCTGGACCGGGCCCGCGTCCTGAGCGGCCCGCGTCATCAGCCGGGTCAGCCCGGTCCAGGACAACGCACTCATGAGCCGGGGCATCGCTCCGAGGGAGGGCATGGGCATCCCGGTCACCTTCTCGAACCGCTCCATCTGGTTTGGGTGCGAGGGGTCCACGAGGACCAGCCCGGCCACCTCCCCGGGGTAGAGTCGGGTGAACTCCAGGAGATAGGGGCCGGCGATGGAGTGGCCGACCATGACCCAGGGCGGACGCTCGCCCGCCGTGACGAGGGCCGTGTGGAGGTCCTCCATGGAGCGACGCAGGTCGAAGGGCCCCGGCGCCGGCTCGCTCCACATGACGCCTGCCCGGCTCCGCGCACACGTCCGTGTGCTCGCCGCAAGCGAATCGTGGACGGTCCCCCAACTCAACGAGCCCATTCCGTCGAGACCCGCCTCCAGCACCACGGTGGGAGATCCGGTGCCGCGGCAGTCCAGCTGCATGCGCCGTCCGCCGACGTCCACCATCTTCCCCGCAGGGGGAAAGCGCCGGAGCACCTCACGGCGCATGGCCCGCTCGTAGACGGCGCCGGCCAGCACCCCCAGGGCAACGATCCCGACCAGCAGGAGG
>JASFRY010000139.1:0-9004 GCA_050114675.1 Gemmatimonadota bacterium
CCTGCCGGATCGTCGGGTCCCACGGCAGCAGGCCGAGGAGGCGTCACGGACCTTCACCGTGCAGATGAAGGTGACCGAAGGTGGCGCCCTGGACGGCGAGCACGTGGAGGAGGGCGGGCTGCGCCATCTGCAGGGCGTCTTCCTCTACGAGCTCGAGCGCGACGGTGAGACCCTCGCGCCGGTGGCGCCCACCACCGTGCTCCAGGGCGGAGACCGACTCACCTTCGTCGGACAGGTGGACATGGTGGTGGACCTCCACGCCATCGCCGGGCTCGAATCGGCAGAGCGGACCCATCTGCTGGAGTTCGACAGCCCCCACCATACCTTCTTCGAAGCCGTGGTGGGTGAGAGCTCACCCCTGGCCGGAAAGAGCCTGAAGGAGGCCGATTTCCGCGCACGCTACCAGTCCGCCGTCGTCGCCATCCACCGGGCAGGGGAGCTGGTACGCGGCAAGCTGGGGCAGATCCCGCTTCGTGCGGGCGACACGTTGCTCCTCATCTCCGACGAGGGGTTCCGGGACCGCTGGCGGGACCGGCACGACTTCCTGCTCATCAGCCGGCTGGGAGGCACGCCGCCGGCGGTGTCGCGGAAGGCCGGCATCGTAGGCGTGGTCGGCTTTGCCATCGTACTGGGTGCGGGCCTGGGCCTCATGCCGGTGCTCCAGCTGTCCCTCCTCGGCGCCCTGGCGCTGGTGACTTTCGGCGTGCTCACTCCCGGCGAGGCGAAGAACGCGGTGGACCTTGAGGTCATCGTGGTCATCGCGTCGGCCTTCGGACTCGCCGCGGCCCTGGAGACGTCCGGCCTGGCCGACGCCCTGGCAGCCTCCATCGGGGAATGGCTGGGTGCCATGGGACCCCACGCCGTCCTGGCCGGGCTGGTCCTGGCCACCATCGGACTCAAGGCCGTCGTGACCAACAACGCGGCCGCGGCCCTCATGTTCCCCCTCGGGTTGTCCACAGCCACCGAGCTGGGGCTGAGCGTGCGGGCCATCACCATCGCCATCGCGGTCTCGGCATCGGCTTCCTTCCTCACTCCCATCGGGTACCAGACCAACCTCATGGTCTACGGTCCCGGCGGGTACCGCTTCACCGACTACGCGCGGCTGGGGATCCCGCTCACCATCCTTCTCGTGGTGATGGTGCTCGTGCTGATCCCGCTGGAGTGGGGGCTGTAGGGGGGCGTCAGACCCAGCCCAGGTCCTCGTCGTCGAAGTGCTCCCGGCGCTCCACGGTGAGCACGCCCTTCACGCGGCCGATGGCCCGGCGGACCTTCTCCAGGTGGGGCAGATCCTGCACCTCCACCACGAACTCGGCGGTAACCCCACCGTCGCCGGAACGCATGTCGGCGTGCTGGATGTCGGTGCCCGTGTCGCTGATGGCCTTGGCCACGTCGGATAGGAGTCCTCTGCGGTCCGTGCCCCGCATGTAGAGGCGGACGAAGAAGCGGTCTCCCTTCTCGGCGGCCCATTCGATTTCCACCCGCCGCTCAGGATCGCGGGAGAGGGCCAGGACGTTGGGACAGTCCTGGCGGTGGATGCTCACGCCCCTTCCCCGGGTGATGTAGCCCACCACGGCGTCGCCCGGCACGGGCTGGCAGCAGCGTGCATAGCGCACCATGAGATTGTCCATCCCCTGGATGCGCACCCCACGCGAGGAGATCCGGAGCCGTTCGGCCAGGCGCTCCAATGCCGTAGGCGTGCGCTGGGCCACTTCGGCCGGATCGTGGTCGGGGAAGAGCTGCTTGAGGACGGCCGTCGGGCCCACGTCGCCCCGGCCCAGCGCGGCGTACACGTGGTCGAAGTCGGGATACCCCAGAGCGTTGGCGGCGCGGCCCAGATCGTCCTGGCTCGACGGGAGGCTCCGCTTGGCCTTCTTGAGCTCCCGGTCCAGGAAGTCCTTCCCCAGCTTGTGGGCAGAGTCGAACTCCTCCTTGCGGATCCACTGGCGGATCCTCTGCCGCGCCCGGGACGTCTTGACGAAGGCCAGCCAATCCCGGTTCGGGTGCTGGCGCGGGTTCGTGATGATCTCCACCGTATCGCCGTTCCTCAGCTCCCGGCTGAGGGGCGCGATGCGGCCGTTCACCTTGGCGCCGGCGCAGTGGAGCCCGACCTCGGTGTGGACGCTGAAGGCGAAGTCGATGGGCGTGGAGCCCTGGGGTACCGACTTCACCTCCCCCTTGGGCGTGAAGACGAAGATCTCGCCCTGGAACAGGTCCATGCGGAGGAACTCCATGAACTCCTCCGGCTCCTTGGTGTCCTGCTGCCACTCCAGCACCTGGCGAAACCAGGTCAGCGCTTCGTCGACCTCGTTCTCCCCCTTGTCGGCCGGGGGCCCCTGGCCGCCCTCCTTGTAGCGCCAGTGCGCCGCGATGCCGTACTCGGCGGTGCGGTGCATCTCCTCGGTGCGGATCTGGATCTCGTATCGCCGGCCGCCGGGTCCGAACACCGTGGTGTGGAGCGAGCGGTACATGTTGGACTTGGGAGTCGCCACGTAGTCGTGGAACCGCTCGGGGATGGGCGTCCACCGGCTGTGGATCACCCCCAGGGCCGCGTAGCAGCTCTGCACCGAATCCGTGGTGACCCGCATGGCCATGAGGTCGTAGATCTCCTCGTAGGGCCGCCCGCGGCGCACCATCTTCCGGTGGATGGACCAGAGGTGCTTCGGACGTCCGCTGACCTCGGCCGGGATCCCTGCCTCCTCCAGCGCCTCCTCCAGGGGACGCTGCATTTCCAGGATCTCCCGCTCCCGCTCCTTCCGGCGATGCTTGACCTTCTTGACCAGCTCGTCGTAGGCCTCGGGCTCGAGGAACTTGAAGGCCAGGTCCTCCAGCTCCCAGCGTATGGCTGCCATCCCCAGCCGGTGGGCCAGCGGCGCGTAGATCTCCCGCGTTTCCAACGCAATGCGCTTCTGCTTCGAGGGAGCCAGATGCTCCAGGGTGCGCATGTTGTGGAGCCGGTCGGCCAGCTTCACCAGGATCACGCGGGCATCGTCGGCCATGGAGAGCAGCATCTTTCGGTAGTTCTCCACCTGCTGCTCGGTGGCCGAGCTGAACTGGACCTTCCCCAGCTTGGTGACTCCGTCCACGATGGTGGTAACCTCGGCCCCGAACTGCTTCTCCAGGTCCGAGAGAGAGAGGGCCGTGTCCTCCACCGTGTCGTGGATCAGGCCCGAGATGATGGACGCCGTGTCCAGGCGCAGCTGGGCCAGGATGGTGGCCACTTCCACCGTGTGGGAGACGTAGTCCTCCCCCGACGCGCGTCGCTGACCGGCGTGCGCATCTGCCGCGAGGGTGTAGGCCTCGCGAATCTTCTCGACATCCAGGCGATCCGCGTACGCCTCCAGGGCTCGTGCCAGGGGGCGAGGGAGTCCGCGAATCGTCGGCGTCGACCGGGAGGTGGATGTGGCCGTCGCCATGGTAGCCGTAAGGTAAGGCGGGAGGGAGGGTTAGGGCGAGGGGGCGTCACCACCGGCGCGTGGCGGGATGCCCGAGCCCATGGTGTGACAACAGCGGCCCAAGCGCATCGAGCGCCTCAGGATCTGGCGCCGGAAACCGGCGAGATCCGGTCATCCCATGCGTCTTACCTCCCGTGGCACTTCTTGTACTTCTTCCCGCTCCCGCAGGGGCAGGGATCGTTCCGCCCAGGCTCCTTCTCCACGTGGATCGGCTGCTGCTTCCGCTCCCCGTCGCCGTCGCGATTCGTGGCCAGCGTGCGGGGATCCGGGCCGGAAGCCGGAAGCCCTGCCATACCGGCGGCCGAGCCGGGCATGTCGGTACGGGCGCTCCGGGCCACGCCCAGCTCGTCCACGCCGCCGCGGCCCGCGGGCTGCCGCTGGCCGACCGCTGCAGGCTGCTGCCGCCGGAGCGGCTGCAGCCGAGCCGCCTGGGTGGCCAGATCGCCTCCCGGCTGGTCCTCGGGACCCGAGTACTGGAGTCGCTGGGGTGCGCGTCGCTGGGGCTGCGGCGGGCCGAACTGGGCCCGGAAGAAGAACTGGGCCACGCTCTTCCGGAGGTCCGACATGAGGTCCACGAACATCTCGTAGGCCTCCTGCTTGTACTCGATGAGCGGGTCCTTCTGTCCCCACCCCCGGAAGCTGATGGACGCCTTGAGGTGGTCCAGGTCGTAGAGGTGGTCCTTCCACTTGTCGTCGATGACGCTGAGCATGATGAAGCTCGTCACGGGCTCGGAATGCTCGCCCAGGCTGTCGAGCTTCCCGTGGAACGCGTTCCGGAGCCCTTCGACCACCCAGGTCTCCACGTCGTCCCGGTCCACGTCCAGGTCGGGGTCGTTCTCCTCGGGCAGCTCGCTGATCACCACGAACTGGTCGAGGAGAATGCGCCGTCGCAGACCCGCCAGGTCCCAGTGCTCCGGGTTGGAGCCGGCGGGCAGGTACTCATCGATGGCCTCCCGGGCGGCGTGCTCGATCATCTCCCAGATCTCGCCCTTGAGGTCCTCTCCCCCTTCCAGGGCGAAGAGGCGGAGGTCGTAGATGACCTCGCGCTGCTGGTTCATGACGTCGTCGTAGTCCAGCAGCCGCTTGCGGGCCTCGAAGTTGTTGAGCTCCACGCGCTTCTGGGCCCGCTCGATGGACTTGGTCACCAGCCCGTGGGTGATCACCTCACCCTCTTCGGCGCCCATGCGGTCCATGACGTTGGCGATGCGCTCGGAGCCGAAGAGCCGCATGAGGTCGTCTTCGAGGCTCAGGAAGAACTGGGTGGCGCCGGGATCCCCCTGGCGGCCGGACCGGCCCCGGAGCTGGCGGTCGATGCGACGGCTCTCGTGGCGCTCCGAGCCCAGGATATGGAGCCCGCCGTCCTCGAGCAGCGCGTCGTCGTCGCCGAGGCCGATCTTCTCGGCCCGCACGGGATCCACGGGGAGCATCTCCTCGGGGTCCAGGCCCTTGGCCCGGACCCACGCCACGGTGCGGGCCTCGGTGACGCCCTGGCCGAGCTTGATGTCGGTTCCGCGGCCGGCCATGTTCGTGGCGATGGTCACCACGCCGGGCTGACCGGCGTCGCGCACGATCTCGGACTCGCTCTTGTGGTGCTTGGCGTTGAGCACCTGGTGGGCCATCCCCCGGCGCTTGAGCATGCGGCTCAGCGTCTCCGACACGTCGACGTTGGTGGTCCCCACCAGGACGGGCAGCTCCATTTTGTGGAGCCGCTCGATCTCGTCCATGATGGCGACGTACTTCTCCCGCTTGGTCCGGAAGATGAGGTCGTTCCGGTCATCGCGGACCACGGGCCGGTTGGTGGGGATGACGAGGACGTCCAGGTCGTAGATCTGGTGGAACTCGTTCTCCTCGGTCTCGGCGGTCCCCGTCATGCCGGCCAGCTTGTCGTACATCCGGAAGTAGTTCTGGATCGTGATGGTGGCCAGCGTCTGGGTCTCGCCCCGGACCTCCACGCCCTCCTTGGCCTCCACGGCCTGGTGGAGCCCATCACTCCAACGCCGGCCCGCCATCTGCCGCCCGGTGAACTCGTCGACGATGACGATCTCGCCGTTCTCGCCGATGATGTACTTCTCGTCCTTCTGGAAGAGGGTGTACGCCTTCAAGAGCTGGTGGATGACGTGGATCTTCTGGCTCTTGCCCGCATACTCGGCCTCGAGCTCCTGAATGCGCTCACGCCGCTCGTCCACCGAGAGCGTCTCGGACTTCTCGATCTCGCCCACCTCCGCCGAGAGGTCCGGCACCACGAAGGCCTCGGGATCGTTGGGGCTGAGCTCGTCCAGGCCACGGTCCGAGAGGTGCACGTTGTGCCCCTTCTCGTCCATGGCGAAGTAGAGCATCTCGTCCACTTCGTGGAGCTTCTTGTCCCGCATGTAATCCGCTTCGACCTTGTTCACCAGGGTCTGAAGCGCCGGGTTGTCGGCGAAGAGCTTGAGGAGCTGCTTGTGCTTGGGCATGCCGCGCTTCACGGCCAGCATCTTCTCGCCGGCCGCGTACTCGTCGCCCGCCTCCAGGTCCTTCTGCGCCCCGCTCATGAGCTCGTTGGTTATGCGGAGCTGCTTCTTGTAGAGGCTTCCCACCAGCGGGTTGTACTGCTTGAAGGGCGTGGACGTATCCTTGCCCACGGGCCCGGAGATGATGAGGGGCGTCCGTGCCTCGTCGATGAGGATGGAGTCCACCTCGTCGATGATGGTATAGTGGTGTCCCCGCTGCACCCGCTGCTCCAGCGAGTGCACCATGTTGTCCCGCAGGTAGTCGAAGCCGAACTCGTTGTTGGTCCCGTAAGTGATGTCGGCAGCGTAGGCGGCACGGCGGGGAGGGCTCCCGGGCTCGTGGAGGTCGATGACGTCCACGGTGAGGCCCAGGTAGTTGTAGATGGTGCCCATCCACTCGGCGTCACGCTGGGCCAGGTAGGAGTTCACCGTGACCAGGTGGGCACCCCGCCCCGCCAGCGCGTTCAGATAGAGGGGCATGGTAGCGACCAGTGTCTTCCCCTCCCCGGTGGCCATCTCGGCCGCTTTCCCCTGATGCAGCGCGATGGCACCGATGAGCTGCACGTCGTAGGGCACCATGTCCCACGTCATCTTCTGGCCCGTCACGACGATCTCGGTGCCCAGGAGTCTCCTGCACGCCTCCTTGACCACCGCGAAGGCCTCGGGGAGGATGTCATCCAGCGTGTCCTCGACGGTCTCCAGAAGCGCTTTCTCCAGGTCGGAGATCTCCATGGACAGCCGCTCACGGTCGCCTGCGTCCTCCGAGTGGCGCTTCTCCTCCTTCAGTCGGGCGATCTCGTCGCGAAGCTCTGCGGTCGCCTCGGCAATCCTGTCCCTGAAGTCCTCGGTCTTCCCCTTGATCTCCTCTTCGGAGAGCGATGAGAGCCCCTCGAAGGTCTCGTTGATCTCGTCGATGAGGGGCTGGAGCTTCTTGGCCTCACGCTTGTGGCGCGAGCCGAGGAAGGCTTTGATGGCGGACTTGAGCATGAGCCAGCGGTTCTTCTGGGGAACAGGGGCCGAGGCCCCGGAATAGGACAAGTGTCGTGCTACCCGCGCAGCCCTAATAAGATCACCGTACGGGGCGTTGCGCCAAGGGTACGCCCGCGCCGGAAGTGGGTCGCGCGCCCCTTGATCCGCCGGTCCGCTTCGTTGTAGGCCGCCGAAGCCCGTGGTAGATTAAGGTTTGCCCAGTTTGCGACTTCCGGCGTGATCTCCCCTGCGACCCGAACCGGACCCACCGGGAAAAGCCCGTGAGAATCCGTACGCTTCTTCTCACTCTTGCGCTGGCGTGCCTCTCCAATCCCGCCGCCGCACAGACCCCCGACTCCCAGAGCACCCCAGCCTCCCGTCTCATCAGACCGGGAGACGTGGTGCGCCTCCGCATCTGGCGGGAGCCGGATATGTCCGGGGAGTTCCCGGTGGACGAGGCGGGAACGGTGGTCTTCCCACGGGTCGGCGAGTACAGCGTGCTACAGGACACGCCCGAGACCCTCGAGGCCCGGCTCCTCGCCGACTACCGCCAGTACCTGCGCAACCCGTCCATCGAGATCACGGTACTCCGGCGCGTCCGCATCATCGGCGCCGTGAACAACCCGGGCCTCTTCCCGGTGGATCCCACCGTGACCATCGCCGACGCACTGGCCATGGCCGGCGGAGCAACGCCGATCGGTGACCCCAACAAGGTCCAGATCATCCGCAACGGCGAGCAGCTCGCCGTGACCCTCAGCAGCAATACGCGACTCGCAGACTCGCCCATCCAGTCGGGCGACCAACTCTACGTGCCCGAGCGGAGCTGGGTGAGCCGGAATTCCAACGTGGTGGCGACAGCCATCGCCGCTTCGGTGAGCCTCGTAATCGCCCTCTTCATCCGCAACTGAGGCACGACTCCCGATGGATCAGCTCACGGTAACGACCAGCGGTGGCCGGGACGACGATGAGATCCACCTGCGCGACGTCTGGAACCTCTTGCGGCGAAACTGGCTCATCATCGCCGCGGCGCTCATCCTGACGGTTGGGGCTGCTTCAGCCTACAGCTTCTACGCGGTACCGGTTTACGACAGCACCACGAGCATCCGCATCGAGGAGCAACAGGGCGGTGACATCCCGGTCCTGGACATCCTGCAGGATCTCCAGTCGGGCAGCGAGGTGGAGACCGAGATGGAAGTGGTGCGGAGCCGCTCCCTTGCCGAGGACGTCGTGGACTCCCTTGGGCTGCAGATCTCGGTGATGAGCCCTCGCGGCGTGGCCCGCACGACCCTCATGAGCTCGGTCCTCGTGGAGCGCTGGGCGCCTGAGGGGACGTATGTGCTCCGCCGCCAGGCCAACGGCAGCTTCTCCGTCATGAACGACGAGGACGGGTCGGGACTGGGTACCGCGTCCACGGGACAGCCGGCAGCGCTGCCGGGCGCCACCTTCAGGCTGCGGGCGGCGGCAGGAGACTACGCGGAGATGGTGCTCCACGTCGAGACCTTCGAGAAGGCGGTGGAGGACCTCCAGGAGGCCATCAGCGTGGCCCGGCCCAATCGCGAGGCTAGCATCATCACGGTGCGGTATGAATCCTCGGACACGCAGCTCGTCCACCTGGTCCCCAACGCCTTGGCAAACCGGTTCATCGAGCGCGGTCAGACCATCCGGAAGACCGAGGCGCGTAGCACGGTTGCGTTCCTAAACCAGCAGATCGACACCCTCTCACGCCAGCTCAACCAGGCCGAGGATGCGCTGCAGACCTTCCGTGAGGGGGAACAGGTGGTGAGCATCCAGGCCGAGGCGGACGCCCAGGTCACGAACCTCAGCAAGCTCCAGGCCGACCGGAACACCATCGAGGCAGAGCGCCAGGCGTTGCAGCAGCTCGTCAACGAGATCGATCGGGAAGCGGCCGGTGCCGATCCCACCGCGCCGTCTCCCTATGCGCGGCTCATCTCCTTCCCCACCCTGTTCCGGAACCAGGCGGCCTCGGAGCTGTTGCGCGCACTCAACGAGGCCACCTCAGAGCGCTCGGAGCTCCTGAGTCGGCGTACCATGCAGGATCCCGACGTGATGCAGCTCACGCAAAGGATCAAGGAG
>JASFRY010000140.1:0-8984 GCA_050114675.1 Gemmatimonadota bacterium
GGCGTGGCGGGCCCTCCGTTCCCATTTCTCTTCGTGGGACCCGAGACGCTGGCCGAGGTGGCGGGGTCGGTGGGCCTGGGCTGCGAGGTGGTGGAGCGGGAGGAGGACGGTCGCTACCTGGCACGGCTCACGCCGGCTGGGTAGGGGGATGGGGCGGGGTGCCCGGGGCGCTACCTCCCCGCCGCCCGCAGGAGTGCCGCCACCCGTGCCGGATCCACGCCGGCGCCGGCGCGGCCGTCGCTGCATAGCGCCGTCCCCACGATGGCCCCGTCCGCAGCCGCCAGGACGTCACGGACACTGGCCGGCGTCACCCCGCTGCCCACAAGGACGGATGCTTCGGGGGCTCCCGCCCGCACGGCGTCCACGCGGTCCAGGTCGGCGGTCCGGCCGGTGGCCGTCCCCGTGACCACCACGGCGTCGGCGAGCCCCCGGTGCCAGGTATCCGCCGCCGCGGCTCCGGCGGACAGACCGGGAGGGTGCGTGGCGTGCTTCACCAGCACGTCGGCCAGGAGGGCCACGTCGCGGCGCCCCAGGGCGGCGCGCTTCCGCAGGGTGTCCGCGGCCCGGCCTTCCAGGATGCCCTGGTCGGTCCAGGCCGACCCCGTGTGCACGTTCACCCGGATGAACGCCGCCCCTGCCGCGGCGGCCACCCCCAGCGAGGCGGCGGCGTCGTTGCGGAGCACGTTCACGCCCACGGGCACGCCGACCTCCCGCACCACGGCCGATACGATGCGCCCCATGGCGGCGACGGTCTCGGGCGGCACCGCGTCCTTGAAGAACGGCGCGTCGAGGAAGTTCTCCACGAGGACGCCGTCCATGCCCCCGCCGGCCAGTGTCCGGGCGTCGGCCAGGGCCCGCTCCTCCACCCGGGCCATGGATCCGCCCCAGCGGGGCGAGCCGGGAAGGGGAAGGAGGTGGACCATGCCCACCAGCGGGCATCCGGTGGGCCAGATGTGGGTGATCCCCTGGGGGCGCGCATCGTTCATGGTTCGGTCTCGTCGTCTTCGTCTTCGTTGGCACCGCGGCCACCGCCGCGACGGTCGATCATGCGTCCCGGGCGGATGGCGTCGTCCCCGAAACGGGAGCGGAGGCGATCCATGACCTGCGACACGGCCCGGTCCCGCTCCGACTCCACACCGGCGGCCTTCTCCTCGAAGAGCCCGAGCTGGTGGGGCGCATCCGCTTCGGCCAGCCCCGAGAGCCCGACGCCCAGGAGGCGGGCCGGCGTCCTCCTCTGGGTCCGGAGGTCCGCGAGGAGGGCGCTCGCCACGTCGTAGACTGCAGCGTCGGACTCCAGTCCGTCGGGAAGGGTGCGGCTGTGCTGCCGGGTGGTGAAGTCCGCGTCCCGGATCTTCACCGTCACCGTTCGGGCCCGCAGGCCCTTGCGCCGGAGGGTGCGAGCCACCGACCCGGAGAGCTCCAGGAGCTTGCCGTCCAGCTCGTCGTCTCCGTCCAGGTCCCGGAAGAAGGTCCGCTCCGAGGAGATGCTCTTCCGCGCCTCGTGGGGATCCACCTCGCTGTCGTCCTCCCCCCGGACGCGCCGGTGGAGCCACGCGCCCCGGCGCTTCCCGAACCAACGCTGCAGCCACTCCAGCTGGACGCCCAGGGCATCCTCCACCCGGACCAGACCCCGTCTGCGCAGCGACGCCACCAGGGATGGCCCCACGCCGGGGAGGTCGGCGAGCTCCAGCGTGTTGAGGAACGCCTGCTCCTCCCCCGGCGGCACGATGTGTACGCCGGCCGGCTTCGCCCGGCGCGTGGCGAGCTTGGCGATGACCCTCCGGGTGCCGCCGCCGATGGAGACGGAGATGTCGGTGCGCGCCAGGACCTCCTCCCGGAAGCGGCGCGCCGTCTCCTCCAGGGGCTCTCCGTGGAAGAGCCGCTCCGTGCCCGTGAGATCCAGGTAGAACTCGTCGATGGAGGCGGCCTGGACCACCGGCGCCAGCTCCTCCAGGACCCGGCGGACGGCCCGGCTCCGCTCCACGCACGCGGAGCGGGGGACGGGCACCACCGTGGCCCGGGGACAGAGCCGGAGGGCCTGTGCCGTGGGCATGGCCGAGTGGACCCCGTACGCCCGGGTCTCGTAGGAGGCCGATGTCACCACCCCGCGCCCCGTGGCGGAGCCGCCCACGATGAGCAGACGGGCCCGGCCGGCGCCTTCCGGATCCAGAAGTCGGGCCACCTGGACGTAGAAGGCGTCGCAGTCCACCAGGAGGATCCGGCGCGCCTGCATTGCGGTGCTCACGTGCGATTCCCGCTCGTCTGCAACTTTGAGGGTTCCCGGGGTAAGATGCTCCCTCGACGCCAACGTCCAAAGCCTTGAACGACCCAGCCTAGGAGCCCTCCATGGCCTATCCGTTCCAATTGCCCGAGTTGGGTTACGCCCACGATGCCCTCGAGCCCCATATCGACGCCCGCACGATGGAGATCCATCACGGCAAGCACCACGCGGGCTATACGAAGAAGCTGAATGCCGCCCTGGAGGGGCACAGCAGCCTCCACGGCCTTTCCGCCGAGCAGATCCTGCGGGGGATCCACTCCCTCCCCGCCGACATCCAGACCGCCGTGCGCAACAACGGCGGCGGCTACGTCAACCACGCCCTCTTCTGGGACATCATGACGCCGGGCGGGGCCAGCGAGCCCTCGGGTGAGCTCGCTACGGCCATTTCTTCCACCTTCGGCTCCTTCGAGGACTTCAAGTCCAAGCTCCAGGGCGCCGCCGGTGGCCAGTTCGGATCGGGCTGGGGATGGCTGTGCGTCGACGCCATGGGCAATCTCGCCTGCTTCTCCACGGCCAACCAGGACAGTCCCTTCATGGACGGCTACACGCCCATCCTCGGCGTGGACGTCTGGGAGCACGCCTACTACCTCAACTACCAGAACCGTCGGCCGGACTACCTCACCGCGTGGTGGAACGTGGTGAACTGGGACAAGGTCGCCGAGCGGTACGAGGCTGCCAAGGGCGGCTGGATCGAGAGCGCCTGAAGGAGGATCCCTCCGCCCCGAAGGTGTGCGGGGCCGCGTCCCGACTCGGGACGCGGCCCCGCGTCCGTCCAGCCGTCGCGTACCGCCCATTCGGTGCGTTTTCGTCGATGCAGCCCCCCGCATCGGTGCCTGGATCGTCTCTCTCGCAGGCCGGCTTTCCTCGAAGAGCTTGCACCGATGGAATCATATGTTTATGAATGTCTTTCACGTGACCCGTTGACCTGACCAGACGCACGTCGCCTGGAAGATCTCCCCCACGAACGTGATGCCGAGAGCTGCGCGATCCCGAGCCCGCCGTCCGACCCACCCGGCCCTCGTGGCCGGGCTCCTCCTGTCCGCGTCCCTCGGCGGGTCGCCGACCGCCCTCTCGGGCCAGAGCCTCAGGGGCTCGCCGGCGTCCCTGGATCGACAGAACCGGGTCGCCCACGAGCACGACTTCACCTACCTGCGGAACGCCCAGCGCGTCCGCTACTTCGCCCAGAAGGGGTGGCTCGTTCGGATCCGTCCCAACCGGGACCTCACGCTCCACGCCGTGTCGTATCCCTACGCCAGGCCCGAGGTGAAGGTCTTCCTCTCGCGCCTGGCGGCCCAGTACCGGGCGGCGTGCGGCGAGAAGCTGGTCGTCACCAGCCTTACTCGCCCCATCAGCCGTCAGCCTGGCAACGCATCGGAGCGGTCGGTGCACCCCACCGGGATGGCGGCCGACCTCCGCTTCAGCCACAACCGCAGGTGCCGCTCGTGGCTCGAGCGGGTGTTGCTGAGCCTGGAGAAGGCGCGGGTCGTGGAGGCGACGCGGGAGCACTATCCGGCCCACTACCACGTGGCCGTCTTCCCGCGGGAGTACGCCTCGTATGTGGCTTCGCTGCAGCGAAGGCAGGCCACTCGCATGGCCGACGCCGGAATCACGAGCCAGGACTACCAGGTGCGCTCGGGGGACTCGCTCTGGACCATCGCACGGCGGCACAACACCACGGTGGCCCAGCTGCGCTCCCTCAACAACCTCCGCACCAGCCGGATCTACGCCGGGCAGGTGATCGAGATCCCGACCGGGCAGTAGGCGGTCTACGGCGCCGGATTCCCGGGGCCCGGGTCGCCGGTTCCCCAGAGCTCGGCCAGACCGGCGCGGTACTCCATGATCCGGGGCGGCGCTCCCCCTCCGCCGTACACGGCAATCCATGCGCTCCGTGAAGGGAAGGCGGATCGGATCGCCTCGTCCTCACCTGGCCCCATGTCCCTCACCACCACCACCGGAGCCTCCGGAAGTGGGGGCGCCTGCCAGAGGAGGGGCTCGAGCTCCTCGGTGCCCTCGCGGTCCGCCCGGGCCTGACGCATACACGGCCCGTCCAGCGCGGCGCCTGCACGGAACCGGGCCCGGTTCCCCGGCGAGATCGATCTCAGGACGAGGCCCTCGGGCATACCCGGCTGGGGGCTGAGCGCCAGCGGCGGAGGGGGGCTCGCCCGGTCCCCCGCGCGCCAGCGTGCGTACCGGTCCACGTCGCAGAGGCCGTTGCGGCGGAGCGCCGTCTCCACCGAGTCCCTGCGCATCCCGAGGGCGACCAGGCGTGCGGCCACCCGCGAGGACCAGCTTCCGTGGACGAAGACCACGGCCGGATCGGGAAGCGCGGGCACCGAGGCGGCTTCGCGCGCCGAGGCGTGGGGCGAGTACGAGCGCGCGCGAGAGAGGACGAGGAAGGGGGCCGCCGCCAGGGACACGATCCCGGCCCACGCCACGACCCGGCGACCCATGGACGGAAGGGGCGAGGCCCGGCCCGCCATCTCCACGATGGCCACGCCCCATAACCCCACCCAGGCCGGTCCGGTCTCGTACAGCATGCGCGGACCCATCAGGATCCCATGGTGCCAGTACGCGGCGTTGGCGAGGACGCCGGCCAGGGCCCAGGCCAGCAGCAGCGGAGTGCCGGGGGGGAGACGTCTCACGACCACCAGCGCCGCCCCCACCACCGCCACGGCCGGTAGCGGTCCCTCGAGGAGGTGCGTTCCGAGCTGGCTCAGGTCGGCGCCGGTGTAGGCCAGGGCCTGGACCGGGCCGTAGACGTTGCCCCAGGGATCGGGGTGGAGGCCGAGCCCGTGGGCCGGCCCGAAGGCGGCGGTATAGCCCAGCGTCAGGGGGCCACCGAAGAGCAGCTGGTTCCAGCTGAAGAGAAGGGCCGCGAACGGCAGTCCGCCCACCAGCAGCCCAAGGCCCCGGCGGGTGGCCCACGCGACCGCACCTTTCCGTGTTGCGATCCGGGGGAGCCAGGCGGCGCCGAGCATGACCGAGGAGAGCGCCATCCCCGTCCACGGCCGCGTGCACACGAAGGCCCCGACGCAGGCACCGGTCGCCACGCTCCACGCCGCCGATCCGTCCCGTGACCTCAGAACCGTCCAGGCCACCAGGACCGCCAGGGCGCCGGCGGTGGTGTGACTCAGGAAGGTCCCGCCCAGGAAGATCCCGAAGGGTGCGAGCGCCACGAGGAGTCCGAGGCCCCTGGTGAGTGCGGGACGCCCGGGGAACAGGCGTGCCAGGACCAGGAAGCCGACGCCCGCCGTGACGGCGGTGGCTGCGGGCCCCACCACCCAGGGCGCGCCCACCAGGAGCCCGAGCGCCAGGACACCGAGGTGGAAGGGTGGATAGACGGAGGCCCATCCCCGGGGGGTGATCACGGAGTTCTGCACGATCCACCCGGCGGGGTCGGCGGGGAGGGGGAGGGCCAGGCGGCCCGAGGCCAGGACGCGGGCGTGCAGGAGCGCCACCATCTCGTCCACCGAGGCCGGAAGGAAGCCCAGGATCCTCCAGGCGACCAGCGCCGCGCCCGCGAAGGCGACGCCTGCACATAGGCCGGCGAATCCCCCCGCGGGGATCTCCGCCAGGGCCGAGGCGACCCTCCGGGCCGGCCCCAGGGGATCCCGTGGGAGAAGAAGCGCGAGGACGACGGCCAGTCCCACCGCGATCAGGGTGCCCCACATGCCGGCCTGCCACGTGTCTTCGGCGATGCGACGCGTCGCCCGTCCCGCCAGTCCCGTGACCGAAGGGTCCAGGAGGCGGTGGAGCGGAAGGTAGGCGGCACCCAGAAGGGCAGCCCCGAGCAGACGTCGGGAAAGGGGCACGGGGTCGGGCATGGCGACAACGTGGCGATGGACCGAGATTGGGGCCAGCCATCCATCTCGTGAGCCATCAGGATCGTCCGTCACCATGACGATGATTCCCCTCTACTGCTGTGTCCCCTCCGGCGCCCTCCGCGACGCCGTCGGCTCAGCACTCGGCGATGCGGTCGAGTTCATGGACCCCCCGTTCGAGGCCCTCACCCTCACAGACCGTGCACCGGGCATCGTGCTGCTCGACGTCACGGGGATGACCGCCGAGACGCTCCTCGAGGTGCCCCGGATCCTCCCCCCTCCCAAGTGGGTGGTGGGAACGCTGGTGGCAGGCGATCCGCCGTCGGTGCGCGTCCTTTCCGTTGGGCCTTCCGATCCCCTGCCGGCCGTGGGGGAGCACGCCGCCGACCCCGATGCCCGGGGCGACGTGCTCCTGGAGCTGAATCGGGTGTTGGCCGAGGTGGCGCGTGCCCGCCACGACATCAACAACCCGCTCACCTCTGCTCTCGCCGAGACCCAGATCCTCCTCCTGGACGCGGAGGAAGGGGAGACCCGCGAGGCGCTGGACGCCATCCAGACCCAGCTGCGCCGCATCCGGGATCTGGTGGCGGCCACCCGGCATCTTCGGCCCCGGGAGTGAGCCCCTCCCGAGGGTCCATGGGTGTTGGCATAATGCGAAACGCCGGGCATTGCACTTTGCAAAACGCATGTGCTAGCTTGGAGTTTCGACGCCTCACTTCCATCTCTCCGGCAAGGGTCCCGTGGTCAGCATCCCTGTGAAGGCTGCCCCTCCGGCCGGCGGCCAGCTCTTCAGCCGGAGCGACCTCCTCCGGTGGCTGTACGTGGGCCGCCTGACCGTCGTGTCCGGGATCCTGGCGGGAGCCCTCCTGGCGCGGCCCGACGAGCTGCCGCTGGTCGTGGTCATGTTCCTGGTGGCCCTGGGCGTGACCGCCGGCTCTTTCTGGCACACCCACGTGGTGGGGCGTGCGCCGGGCGTGAACTTCCTCTATGCCCAGGTGATCCTCGATGTGGTGCTGGTCACCCTCATCATCCACGTCACGGGAGGGCCCGAATCCAGCTTCGCGCCGCTCTACATCCTGGTGGTGAGCTCGGGGGCGCTCCTCCTCCCCCTCCCCGGGGGCGTGCTCATCGGGGGCCTGGCCAGCGTCCTCTACTCGGCGGACCTGGTGTGGGGATTCCAGGATTCCATCCGCATGATGGTGGGGCTCCAGATCGGTCTCTTCGCCCTGGTGGCGGTCATCACCGGCGTGGTGGGAGACCGGCTGCGCAGGACGGGGATCGCCCTGGGCGCGGTGGAGTCGGAGCTGCGCCAGCTCCGCCTGGACACGGGTGACATCCTGGCGAACCTCGCCACCGGCGTGCTCACCGTGGACGGTCAGGGACGCCTGGCGTACGCCAACCCCGCAGCCGAGGCCCTCCTCGGGCTGTCGGTGGAGGAGTGGATGGGGCGTCCCGTGGTGGATGAGGTGGAGGGACGGGCTCCGGAGCTCGGCGGCGTCCTGCGGAGGGCCCTGCGCGAAGGCCGCCGGGTCGAGCGCTTCCGCGCGTCCCTCATGCGCGAGGGCAAAGAGGTCCAGCTCGGCGTGTCCACGGCCGTCCTCGAGCGCGGCGACCGTGAGCCGCCCTCGGCCACGGCCATCTTCCAGGACATCACGGACCTGGAGCGCCTGGACGCGCTGAACCGGCGCGCCGAGCGGCTCGAGGCCGTGGCTGCCCTTTCGGCCTCCCTGGCCCACGAGATCAAGAACCCCCTGGCCTCCATCCGGAGCGCCGTGGAGCAGTTGACGCGCCCCGGGCTCGAGGCCGACGATCGCTCCGTGCTCCAGCAGCTGGTCCTGAAGGAGTCGGATCGACTGAGCCGCCTGCTCTCGGAGTTTCTCGACTATTCGGGCCTGCGCCTGGCCGCGCGTCGGACGGTCAGCCTCGCCGGCGTGGTCCGGGATGCGGTGACACTCGTGCGCCAGCACCCCGAGGCCGAAGGGGTGGCGTTGGTATGTGAGGGCCTGGACGGCGACGGATGGGTGGAGGGGGACCCGGACCTCCTGCACCGCGCCGTCTTCAACCTCCTCCTCAACGGCGTCCAGTTCTCGGGTCGGGACGGGCGCGTGGTAGCGCGGCTGTCCGGGGGGCAGCCCCGGTCGCGGCGAACCGGGATCGAGCACCCCGTCTCCCTCACCGTCGTGGACTCGGGGCCGGGGGTGGATTCCGAGCTGCAAGAGTGGATCTTCGATCCGTTCTTCACCACCCGCCCGGGGGGGAGCGGCCTGGGCCTGGCCGTGGTCCACCGGGCCGTGGAGGCCCATGCCGGCGCCGTCTACGTGGACCGGGCACCGGAGGGAGGGGCCATGTTCACCATGGTGCTCCCCTCAGTCGACGGTCCTCAGCCAGAGGATGGTCCATGACCGAGAAGCTGAAGATCCTGCTGGTGGACGACGAGACGGGGATCCTGGACACCCTCCAGATCCTGTTCCGCAGCGAGGGCTTCGACGTGGCGGTGGCGAGCTCCGGACGCGCCGCCCTCGAGTCCCTGGACACCGAGAAGCCCGACCTGGTGCTGAGCGACATCCGCATGCCCGGAGCCGGCGGGCTCGAGGTGCTGAGCCGGGCCAAGGAGGTGGATCCGGAGCTTCCGGTGATTCTCATGACCGCCCAGGCCTCCCTGTCGTCGGCGGTGCGCGCCGTCAACGAGGGCGCCTACTACTACCTGCAGAAGCCCTTCGCCAACGACGAGCTTCTCGCCATCTGCAGGCGAGCCGCCGAGGCGCGTCTGCTCAAGGCCGAGAACCGGCGGCTGAAGAAGGAGATCCGCCGTCGGGACCGATCCACGGCGCCTCGCCCCATAGGCCGGAACCGGGGCTTCACCGAGGTCCTGAGCCTGGCCG
>JASFRY010000141.1:0-8979 GCA_050114675.1 Gemmatimonadota bacterium
GGTGACGCGCTCGGGGATGCGCTCGGGCTTCAGCGGGATCTTGCCGGCCTCGAGCATGGCGTAGGCGTACTCGAGGCAGTTCACCACCGGCGGCGCGTCAGGCCCGCCGAACGTGGGGACGTACCAAGCGGACCGGGTGGCGTGGCCGCACTCGCCGATGAGGATCTTCCGCCCGTTCAGGCGTTTCACCTCGGCCACCAGGTTGTTCACGATCCGCTCCATCATGCGGTCGCTGTAGAACAGACCGTAGTTGATGCCGTCGTAGTTCTGGCTCCCGATGGTCCACGACGCGCCGGTGACGTGCATGACGGCGGCGTTGCCCATGAGCGTGTCGGCTTCCATGAGAAAGTCCGACACCGCCGGGAAGAAGACGTACTCGGCGTCGGCCACGTCGAAGGGGTAGTCGATGTCGACCTGGTAGAGATCCTGGAGCTCCTCGGTGAGGAACTCGCATGTGTCCTTGAGCGCCGGCAGCGGGATCGCCGAGGTGTTGTGCGTCTTGCCCTCGAGCTGCTCCCGCACCGACACCACCAGGGCACGGGGCGCGATGCCGGCCTCCGACAGTGCCCAGCGGGCCAGGTGGGTCACCAGGCCGTGGTCGATGCCCACGGGGCACGTGGCCTTGCAGCGCCGGCAGGCCGTGCACCGGTAGAAGGCCTCCGCCATCTCATCCAGGTAGCCTTCGGTGAGCTCGAAACCGCCGAAGATGCGGGCGCGCAGGACCCCCGACGGCATGAAGTACCGTCGGTAGACCCGCAGGAGCAGCTCCGAGCGGTGGCAGGGGATGTCCTCGGGCAACTGCGTCGCTTCGTAGAGCTGGCAGTCCGAGGCGCACCGCCCGCACTTGGTGCTCATTCGGGCATATGTGTCGAGGGCGAGGTTGTAGCTTCCGTGACGCAGGATCGCCGAGAGGGCTTCCAGGAACCTCCGTGGACGCTGGTCCAGCTCGAGGCCCTGCGCCTCGACGTGATAGCTGTATTTCTTCGGTGTGGCCACCGTCAGTGCTCCGTCATTCGGTCCGCGCCGGACGGGCCGCCCAGGGGGTTGTCCGGCAGCTCGGTGCCCGGGACCAGCCGGCCCCGGAGGTACATGTCCAGGAGGTCCTCCACGGACCCGGAGACCCACGAGATGACTTCGAATCCGGTGGCGCGCAGCACGTCCTCGTAGAAGTCCTGCATGCCCCCACAGATCACCGTGTCCACCCTCTGGTCCCGGAGGAGCCGGACGCGGTCGAAGGGATCCCGGCTGCGCAGGGGGAAATCCACCTGGTCCAGGATCCGCCCGCCCTCCAGCGTGAAGACCGCCATGGTGCAGCAGTACTCGAAGCAGGGGGCGACGACCTCACCCATGCGGGGAACCGCGACTCTCACGATCGAACGTCCAGGCTCGGGGTGTCGTGGAGGCGCCGGAATCCGGGCGTGCCAGCGGCGTGCGCGGCTTCCGGCCCTCCCCTCCACGTTTCTTTGCGGCAAGTCGTGGACCGGGCCGGCGCGGCACGCCCATGCCAGGCTCTAATTCATTGCTGGCTATGGGTTTGAGGCAGGTCTTGAAAGGGGCGTGAGGTACGAAGAAGAGGGCGCTCGTTCCACATCCGAAACACCTTCGTTGTTTCGGATGTTACGTCGCTGAAACACCCTCGGGGGGCGGCTCGATCTCGTCGGCCCGGATCCCGTGCTTCTTCATCTTCCGCCAGAGCGTGGTGCGGCTGATGCGCAGCTCCCGCGCGGCGTCCTCCCGCCGTCCTCCGTGCCGGCGCAGCGCCAGGCGGATGGTCTCGGCCTCGCTGCGCTCCAGGGGCGGCACGCCGTCGCCGCCGTCGGAGAGCGGCGAAGACCAGCGCGACCGAAGTCCGTCGGGGAGATGGCGGATGTCGAGGTGGCCGTTGCGGCAGAGCACGAAACCGTACTCGATGATGTTCTCGAGCTCGCGCACGTTGCCGGGGAAGTCGTGGCGCATGAGGACCTCCATGAGCGCCGGCGTCACTCCCTGGATGCGCTTGTCCTGCTTCGCGTTGAAGCGACGGATGAAGTGATCCACCAGGTACGGGATGTCCTCTCGGCGATCCCGGAGGGGCGGGATGTCGAGGCGCACCACGGCCAGGCGGAAGTAGAGGTCGTCGCGGAAGCGGCCCTGGCTCACAAGGGTGGAGAGGTCGCGGTTGGTGGCGGCCACGATGCGCACGTCGGCATGGCGCGTGTCCACGCTCCCCAGGGGGTGGTACTCGCGCTCCTGCAGGAGGCGGAGGAGCTTCACCTGGGTCTCCAGCGGGAGGTCTCCGATCTCGTCGAAGAAGATGGTGCCACCCTCCGCGGCGGTGATCCGCCCCGGCTTGTCCGTGCGGGCATCGGTGAACGCGCCCCGCTTGTATCCGAAGAGCTCCGATTCGAAGAGGTTGGTCGGGAGGGTCCCGCAGTTCACCACGACGTAGGGCCGCTTGCTCCGCTGGCTCAGGTTGTGGATGGCACGGGCCAGAAGCTCCTTCCCCGAGCCGCTGGGTCCTTCGATGAGCACCGTGCTCTCGCTGGCCGCGATGTCGGGGAGGATGGCGAAGATCTTCTGGAAGGCCTCGCTCTTCCCGATGATGTCCTCGAAGGTGTAGCGGTGCAGGATCTCACGGCGGAGCTGCTCCAGCGTGGACAGGTCCCGGAACGTCTCCACCGCGCCGAGGAGGGTCCCGTCGTCGTCCCTCAGGGCGGCGCTGCTCACGGAGATGGGGATGGAGCGCCCTCGCCGGGTGAGGATGCGCGCCGCACGGTCGATGACCTCCTGCCCCGAATCCAGGGTCTGCCGGATGGGACAGGCGTGCTCGCACAGGTCCGAGTGGAAGACCTCGGAGCAGCGTCGTCCCAACGCCCGCTCCGCCGGAATTCCGGTGATGCGCTCCGCGGCGCGATTGAAGGAGGAGATCCTCCAGTCCCGGTTCACGGTGAAGACACCGTCCGCGACGCACCGCAGGACGGTCTCGAAGAACCGCGCGTCATCCATGGGTGTGGATCGATCCATGGCCATACCACTCGGCCTGGCGCGCCGGGTCGGAGCCCGACACGGTGACGCAACCTCTTTTTGAAGCTACTCGAAGCGTTACGTTCTTGCACCGGCCGGGTCCCGGGCAACCCACCGACGCCCACCACCACTCGTCATCCCCGGAGGCTCCATGACCGCTCGCCCCCCTGCATTCCAGGACGCCTACCCCGACGACACGGCACACTGCTACGGGTGCGGCAGGCTCAACGAGCGCGGACACCAGCTCAAGAGCTACTGGGAGGGCGACGAGACCGTGGCCCGCTTCACCCCGAAGCCCTGGCACACGGCCATCCCCGGCTACGTGTACGGCGGCCTCATCGCGTCCCTCATGGATTGCCACGGGACCGGCACCGCGGCAGCGGTGGCGGCCCGACGCGACGGCTATCGCCTGGGCGAGGATCCGATCCCCGAGGGGCAGGAGGGCCCCCGCTACGTCACCGCATCCCTCCACGTCGACTTCCTGAAGCCGACCCCCCTGGGTCCCATCCTCACCGTGCGTGGCGTCGTGGAGGACGACGGCGCGGACAAGGGGAGCCGCAAGGTGGTGACCCGCATCACGGTGGAGGCCGAGGGCGTGGTTACAGCGAAGGGCAGCGTCGTCGCGGTGCGCATGCCCGACAGCATGGTACGCTGAGCGCCGCCGGAGCTCGCCTGCCCCTCTCCCCCCCGCAGACCCAGGCCTGAGTCTGCCCCGCCCGGCCGTCCGGGCCCTTGAACCTGGATCCCGCGCACCTTAGTTTTGTGCATATGCACACAACAGGAGCCTGACGTGCCCCGCCCCAGAAAGCACCGCGCCTGCCGGGACTTCCACGGCGACCCGGTCTTCAAGCCCCGCAGCATCCCCATGACCGAGCTGGAGGCTGTGGAGCTCGACCTCGGGGAGTTGGAGGCCCTCCGCCTCTGCGACCTCGAGGGCCTGGACCAGGAAGCCGCGGGGGCCCGCATGGGCGTGTCCCGCGGCACGGTGCAGCGGCTCCTCAAGACGGCCCGGGCCAAGATCGTCCGCTGTCTGGTCGAAACGCAGGCCCTGGTCATTCGGAATGGAGAAGACGATGCGAATCTGCGTGCCCACGGACGGTGACGAGGGGATCTGGGCCACGGTCCACCCCCACTTCGGCAGCGCCCCGTTCTTCAGCATCCTGAACACCGACACCGGGGTCGTGGAAGTATTGCCCAACCCCAACCGCTACCACGAGCACGGACACTGCCACCCCGTGGCGGCCCTGGCGGGTGCCACGCTGGACGCGGTGGCCGTCCGGGGCATCGGACGCAACGCCCTGAACCGCCTGGCCGATGCGGGCATCAAGGCCTACCGGACCTCCGCCCTCACCGTCGAGCAGCTGATGGCCGACGCGAGGACCGGCAGTCTGGAGGCTTTCGACCCTGCGGCGGTCTGCGGGAGGCGGGAGGGCCACGGCCACGCGCACCATCACCACGCCTGACGGTGTGGGAAGGAGGCCCATGAAGATCGGGATCATCATCTGCGACCGGTACCGCACGTGCGGCGGAGGCAAGTGCCTCCGCTCGGTGCGCGAGCGGGCCGGAGCCTTCAGCCGCTACCCCGCCGACGAGCCCCTGGAGGTGGTGGGGTACTCGACGTGCGACGGCTGTCCTGGAGGCAACGTGGAATACGTCCCCGAGGAGATGATCAAGAACGGCGCCGAGGCCATTCACCTGGCCACGGGCATGGTGGTGGGCTACCCCCCGTGCCCGTCGCTGGAGTACTTCCAGTCGTTCATCCAGGAGCGGTACGGGATTCCCGTGGTCCTCGGCACGCACCCCATCCCGGAGAAGTACCGGATCGTCCACCGGGAGCTCCCGTCCTGGCCCGTCCTGGCGTCCAACGAGCCCCTCATGGCGGACCTGGAGACTCGCCGGGCCTACGACTGACCCGGAGGATCGGCCCGACCGGGCGGTCGGGTTATACTAGGGGACTGTAACACGTGAACCGCGGTGTTGCGGAAATCGGCGAACAGCCGAGGGATTCCGGGACACCCACGAAGGAGCGCGACGGACCCTGCCCGCCGTCGCCTGAAAACAGGACTCCCTCCCCACCCACCCACAGGGAGACACGTATGCACGAGAAGAGCATCAAGCTGCTCAATCAGGGCCTGGCCGACGAGATGTGGGCGGTCCACCAGTACATGTACTTCCACTTCCATTGCGACGATCAGGGGTTCGACCTCCTGGCCGAGCTGTTCAAGCGCACCGCCATCTCGGAGATGCAGCACGTGGAGCAGTTCGGCGAGCGCATCCTCTTCCTGGGCGGCACCGTGGAGATGAAGGCGTCCCACGAGGTGGAGCCCATCCACGACGTGCGCGGAATGCTCAAGAAGGCGTTGGAGATGGAGCGGAACGCGGTGAAGGACTACAACGACTTCGCCAACCAGTGCTCCAAGAACGCCGACGCGGCGTCACGCCAGATCTTCGAGCACCTGGTCGAGGACGAGGAAGGGCACGCCGACATGTTCGAGGTGGAGCTCAAGCACCTGGACCAGTTCGGCGACCAGTACCTGGCGCTCCAGTCTCTCGAGCGGACCAAGAACATGGCGGGAGGCGGGCCGGCGTAGCCGCCGCCTAGAGTTCCCGCCCCGTCTCCGCCGGCGGCTCTTCGCCCGGGTTGATGTACAGGTCTTCCATGAGGCCGTGCTGCTTCTCGTAGAGCCGCCGGTACAGCCCGCCCTCCTCCATGAGGTCGGCATGGGTGCCCCGCTCCACGATCCGGCCCTCGTCCAGCACCAGGATCTGATCCGCCGCGCGGATGGTGGACAGCCGGTGGGCGATGACGAACGTGGTGCGCCCCCTGCGCAGCACCCGCAGCCCGTCCTGGATGAGGGCCTCCGCCTCCGAGTCGAGGCTCGAGGTGGCCTCGTCCAGGATCAGGATGCGCGGGTTGGCGACGATGGCCCGGGCGATACCCACCCGTTGCCGCTGTCCGCCTGACAGCTTCACCCCCCGCTCTCCCACCACCGTTTCGTATCCGTCGTCGAAGCGCTGGATGAACTCGTCGCAGTGGGCGATGCGCGCGGCCTGGCGGATATCCCCCTCGGACGTGTCGGGATTGGCGAACGCGATGTTGTCCCGGATCGTCCCGTCGAAGAGGAAGTTGTCCTGCATGACCACGCCCAGATACGCGCGGTAGTCGCGCAGGCGCAGCTCGTCCAGCGGCGTCCCGTCTACCAGCACGCGTCCCGACAGCGGGTGGTAGAATGCCATCACCAGCCCGATGAGGGTGCTCTTCCCCGAGCCCGAAGGTCCCACCAGCGCCGTGGTGGTCCCCGCCGGCGCGTGGAAGGAGATCCCCTTGAGCACCGGCGTGTCGGGCTTGTACTCGAACCATACGTCCTCGAAGACCACGTCGCCCGACAGGTCGCCAATGGGCCGGCGGGACTCGTCTTCCTCGTCTTCGGTGCCCACGGCCCGGAGCTCGTGGATCCGGTCCAACCCGGCGAAGGCCTCGGTGATCTGCGTGCCGATGGAGGAGATCTGGACCAGGGGCGCGACCATGACCCCCACGTACATGACGTAGCTGAACAGCTCGCCCTGGGTCATGGAGCCGGCGAGGATGGCCCGGCCGCCCACGAGCAGGATCATGACGCCGATGGCCCCCACGATGACCGTGGAGATGGCGCCCACCAGCGACGTCCCGGTGATGGTGGAGGCGATGTTGCGGAACAGCCGGTCCACCCCCTCCCCGAAGACGGCCTCCTCGCGCTCCTCGGCCACGTAGGTCTTCACCAGCCGGACCCCGCCCAGCGTCTCGTTGAGCCGCCCCGTCACCTCGGCATTGATCTCGCCCCGCTTGCGGAAGATGGGCCGCAGCTTCTTGAAGGCGATGGACATGGAAGCCGCGAAGATGGCCAGCAGCCCCACGGTGCCCAGGGTGAGCCTCATGTTCAGCGTGAGGAGGATTCCGAAGGCCAGCACGGCGGTGAGAAGGCCTCCGACGAGCTGCACCAGGCCCGTGCCCACCAGATTCCGGATCCCCGAGGGGTCGGTCATGATGCGCGAGATGAGGACCCCGGTCTTGGTGGAATCGAAGTAGCCCACGGGCAGCCGCAGGACGTGGGCCTGGACCTCCTTGCGCATCTTGGCGATGGCACCCTGGGCGGCGACGCTCACCACCTGCGCAAGGCTGAACGACGTGACGGCCTGGATGAGGGCGGCGCCCGCGGCGGCGAAGACCAGGGGCCACAAGAGCTCGGGCCGGTTCTGCCCGACGACGTCGTCGATGAGGAACTTGGGCATGGCCGGGATGACCAGGCCCGCCAGGCGATTGACCACCATGAGCACCAGACCGATGGAGAGGGTCCGCCGGTGCTCACGAACGAGGTGCGCGGCCTCGGCGCGCACGTTCTTGAAGTCGACCTTGCGTCGCTTCTTTTCGTCGTTGGGCATCCGCCAACCTAGACGCGATGCCCTCCCGGTGGAATGGCCGACACGGAAATGTCCGGGGATTCGAGCCACCCGATGGCGCTCCCGATCAGGAGTCGGCAGTGAGCCACGTCCGGACGGTCTGGGCGTGGGGGACTCCACCACTGTGGACCACCTCACCATCGACCACAACGCCCGGCGTGCTCACGACGCCGTAGCCGAGGATCCTGGCCATGTCCGTGACCTTCTCCAGATGAACGTCCACGCCGAGGGATCCGGCCTCCTTCTCGATGAGCTTCGTCGTGAGCTCGCAGCTGCGACAGCCGGAGCCCAGCACCTTGATGTCTTTCATAGTCGGATCTGGTTGAAGAGGGTACCCAGCACCACGAAGGCGACCGCCAGGTACGCGGCAAAGAAGCCCAGCATGCGCACCCGCAGCACCTTGCGCAGGATGATCATCTCGGGAAGGGAGAGGGCGACGACGCTCATCATGAGGGCCAGGACCGTTCCGATGGGCACGCCCTTGCCCAGGAGCGCTTCGGCCACGGGAATGGCGCCCGAGGCGTTGGAATACATGGGGACGCCCACCAGGACGGCCATGGGGACCGCCAGCGGGTTGCCCGGGCCGGCCCACCGGGCCAGAAGGTCCTGGGGCACGTAGCCGTGGAGGACGGCCCCCAGGGCTACGCCTACGAGCACGTAGATCCAGATCCGCTGGACGATCTCGACCACCTGCCCCCGGGCCCACACGACCCGCTCGCGCCAAGAAGGCCGCGCCGGCGGCGCGCCCCCGGCGCCCACGCGGATCTTCCACACGTACTCCTCCACCCACCGCTCCAGGCCCAGCGCGTCGATGAGCGCGCCTCCGGCGATCCCCACGATCAGGCCGGCGACGACGTACAGCACCGCCAGCTTCCAGCCCAGGAGCGCGACGAGCAGCGCCACGGCCACCTCGTTGACCATGGGGGAGGTGATGAGGAAGGCCATGGTGGCACCCACCGGGATGCCCGCCTCCAGGAAGCCGATGAAGAGGGGGACCGAAGAGCACGAGCAGAAGGGCGTCACCGCGCCCAGGAGCACGGCCAGGACATAGGCCACCCAGCGGGACCGTCCTTGCAGGTAGATGCGCACGCGCTCCGGGGACAGCATGGACCGGAAGAGGCCCATGACGAAGATCACGGTCACCAGGAGGACGAAGATCTTGGTCACGTCGTCCACGAAGAAGTGGAGCGCGGACGCCAGGTGGGTCGCGGGATTCAGGCCCAGGGTTCTGTAGACGACGGCGTCGGCCATCGCGGAGAAGATGGGGGGCATGTCGCTCACTCCGGAGCCGGGACAGCGGTCGGCCCAGCGACCGGGCACCGCTCACCGCTGCGGCGGCGCAGGCGCTCCTCGTCGGCCTTCCAGCGCTCCCGGTCGGCGGCGAAGCGCCGGAATCCGTCGAGGACGGCGGCCACCTCCGGGTCGGGATCGGCGGGCAGCCGGTAGAGCGTCCGCACGCCGTCCCGGCGATCCTGGACCAGCCCGGCGGCGGCCAGATAGCGCACGTGCCGCGACGTCTTCGACTGGGTGGCCCCCAGC
>JASFRY010000142.1:0-8976 GCA_050114675.1 Gemmatimonadota bacterium
TCCCCAACGTGCCCGTCCGAGACGCGCTGGTACACCCCAGGGACGGGGACCTGGTGCTGGGCACCCACGGGCGGGGCGTCCTCATCGTCGACGATATCCGACCGCTGCGGGCCGTGGCTTCGGGCGAGGTGGACGCCGACAGCCCTGCGCTCACCCTGGTGCCGCCGCCGCCTGCCTTCGCCGTGGACATCGGGGAGGCCATCGGGTACCGGTCCACGGGCCACGCCATGCAGCAGGGGGAGACGCGCCCGTACGGAGCGCTCCTCTCCTTCTGGGACGGCGACCGCCGGGCCGTTCGCCTCGAGGTGCGGGACGGCTCGGGCGCGCTGGTCTACAGCCGGAGCGTGGACGCCCACCCCGGCGTGAACCGGGTCGCCTGGAACCTGCGCCCCGGGGGCGACGCCGATCCGGTGGACTTCCCGCCCATGGCCACTGTCGTTCCGGGCACGTATACCGTCTCGGTGTCGGCGGGGGACGACACGTCTTCGTCGGAACTGGAGGTTCGGGGAGATCCCCGGCGCCCCGTGGCCCTGGCCGACCTGCAGACGGCGCAGGACGCCCTCGGTGACGTCGTGCGCCTGAATGCCGTCACCGACAGCGCCCGCACGAGACTCCAGGGCGGCCTGAAGGCGGTGGGCGCCACCCTGGAGACGCTGCCCCCCGACGCCGACGATCTCCGGGCGCGGGGAGAGGCCGTGCGGGACACCCTCCAGCGGGCGATGAGGGACTTGTTCACCGGCCCCGAATGCCAGGGGATCTGCGGTGCGGACGTTCCCGCCGACCGCGTCCGCTCCCTGGGGTACACCTTCCGGAACCTGCCGGGCGCACCCACGCCCAACGACCTCGCCAAGCTCGCTCAGGCCCGACAGGCGGCCGTCCAGGTCGTAGACGGAGTCAACCGCGTCTTCCGGGACGTGGTGGGGCCCTACCGCGCCGCTCTGCTCCAGGCGGGCTACACGCCCTTCGCCGAGCATGCGCCGCTGGGCCGTCCGGGAGGGCGCTGACCATGCTGCGCAACGCGCTCCTGTGGGCCTCCACCAATCCCTTCCTGGCCCAGCGCCTCCCGCGCTACCGCTTCGTGCGCAAGGCGACCCGGCGCTTTCTTCCCGGAGAGACCCTCGACGACGCGCTGGGCGCCGCCCGCCTCCTGGGTGAAAGGAGCATCGCCACCACCTTCACCATCCTGGGGGAGAACGTGGCCACGGCCTCCGACGCCGACGCGGTGGTGGACGAGTATCTCCGCGTCCTGGAGACTGTGCGCGATCGTGGGCTGGATGCGGAGGTGTCGGTCAAGCTCACCCAGCTCGGCATGGACCTGGGGGTCGAGGTCGCCCGCCAACGCCTGGAGCGCATCGTGCGGGCGTGCGACCCCGGCTCGCTGGTCTTCGTGGACATGGAGTCCACGGACTACGTCGACGCCACCCTGGACGTCTTCCGGGCGGTGCGCGAGGACCACCAGAACGTGGGCATCTGCCTCCAGTCCTACCTGCGGCGCACCGAGGAGGACCTGGCCTCCCTCCTCCCCCTCCACCCCGCCATCCGGCTGGTGAAGGGCGCCTACAAGGAGCCGCCGTCCCTGGCGTTCCCGAAGAAGTCCGAGGTGGACCAGAGCTTCATCCGCCTCACCAGCCAGCTGCTCCGTGCCCGAAAGGAGGGGCGGGCGGGCCGTCCGGTCATCGGGACCCACGACCCCCGCATGATCGGAGAGGCCAACCGCATGGCCCACGAGCTGGGCCTTCCCAAGGACGCCTACGAGATCGCCATGCTCTACGGGATCCAGACCGCCGAGCAGGAGCGGCTGGTCCGGTCCGGCTACCTGGTTCGGGTGCTGGTGTCCTTCGGAAGCGCCTGGTTCCCCTGGTACATGCGGCGCCTGGCGGAGCGGCCGGCCAACGTCTGGTTCGTGATGAAGCAGATGGTGGGCTGAGCCCGTGTCCCTGCCCGACACTCCGCAGGCTCGTCCCGCCGGACCCGGCGGCGAGCCCTTCGACCAGGATCCCAGCCGCTGGGGGATCCTGGCCCTCCTCTCTCTGGCCATGCTCCTGGGCATGAGCGCCTGGTTCACGGCCAGCGCCGCCGCCCCGGAGCTCCAGGCGCGCTGGGGCCTCACCTCCGCCGAGGTGGGATGGCTCACCGCGGTGGTGAACCTGGGGTTCGTGGCAGGCACGGCCGTTGCGGCGCTCCTCAACCTGGCCGACGTGATCCCGTCTCGCGTCTATTTCCCGGCGAGCGCCCTCCTGGCTGCGTCGGCCAACGCGGCGCTCCTGGTGGTGCCGGGCTTCACGGCGGCCCTCGGGGTGCGCTTCCTCACCGGGTTCTTCCTGGCCGGCGTCTACCCCCCGGGGATGAAGATGACCGCCACCTGGTTCCGCTCGGCGCGGGGGCTGGCCATCGGCACCCTGGTGGGCGCCCTGACCGTGGGGAAGGCCACGCCCTACCTCATGAAGGCCCTGGGGGGCCAGGCCATCGCGCCGGTGGTCCTGGGGGCCTCGGGCGCCCAGGTCACGGCGGGCCTCCTGGTGCTGGTGTTGTACCACGACGGGCCGTACGCCTTTCCCCGGCGCTCCTTCTCGTGGGGGCTGGTGGCCCGCATCCTCCGGCACCGGCCCACCATGCTGGCCACCGGGGGGTACCTGGGGCACATGTGGGAGCTGTATGCCATGTGGACCTGGGTCCCCGCCTTCCTCCTGGCTGCCGCAGCCGACGCCGGTGGGCCGGGGCCGGCCCTGGTGGAGGTGCTGGCCTTCGGCGCCATCGCCGCCGGCGGGCTGGGGTGCGTCTGGGGCGGCGTCGCCGCGGACCGCATGGGTCGCCACCGGGTGGTGAACCTGGCCATGACGGTGAGCGGCGTGTGTTCCCTGGCCGTGGGGCTTCTCTTCCACGCCCCCTTCGCGCTTCTGGTCCTCGTGACCTGGGTCTGGGGCTTCTTCGTGGTGGCCGACTCGGCTCAGTTCTCGGCGCTGGTCACCGAGGTGGCGCCCGCCGACGCGGTGGGGACGGCCCTCATGCTCCAGACCTCCATGGGCTTCCTCCTGGCCATGGTCACCATCCAGGGCATCCCCCACGTGGTGGGTGTCGTCGGGTGGCCGCTGGCATTCCCCGTCCTTGCCCTGGGGCCCGCTGCGGGCATCGCCAGCATCAGGAGGCTGAAGGCCCCGCAGCGCCGGCGGGCCTGACGCCGGAGGGCCCGGAAGGATGGGCTTCGGTCTCGGGGATGGGAGCGGGCGGGCACCCCGCCCGTCCACGGGCCGCCAGCATCCCCTTCCGGTGCGAGAATCGGTACCTTGCATGCGCGCCGGTCCGAGGGCGCCATCTTCCGCGAACGGAATCAGTCCATGACTCTGCGTCGGTGGGCCGCCCCGGCGGCGGCCGCCCTCATCCTCGTCCTGGCTCTGTTCCTCCTCCACCGGGAGCTGCGGGGGTTCACCGTACCGCAGATCCTGGCGGCGGCGGAGGCCATCCCCACCGGCACCCTCGCCCTGGCCTTCCTCTTCACCGTGCTGTGCTACGTGGCCCTCACGGGCTACGA
Source organism: Gemmatimonadota bacterium (assembly GCA_050114675.1). Taxonomy (GTDB): domain Bacteria; phylum Gemmatimonadota; class Gemmatimonadetes; order Longimicrobiales; family Gaopeijiaceae; genus SZUA-318. The sequence goes on from JASFRY010000142.1 coordinate 3,530, forward strand.
CTGGACGGCGGTGCGGTACGTGGGAGCGAGCCTGCCCTATCCCCGCGTGGCCTTCGCGTCGTTCCTTGGGTACGCCTTCAGCCAGGCCCTGGGCTTTCCCCTCCTCACCGGCGCGCCTCCCCGCTACCGCCTCTACTCGGCGTGGGGACTGGAAGCGCCGGAGATCGGACGCGTCATCGCCTTCTACAGCACCACTTTCTGGCTGGGTCTGGTCGTGGTGGGCGGCGCCTCCTTCGTGGTGGACGCTCCCGTCCTCCCCCCCGAGCTCCACCTGCTGGGCGCATCGGCCCGTCCCCTGGGCGTGGTGTTCCTCCTCTCCGCCGCCGCCTACGTCCTCTGGTGCGTGTTCGGCTCGGGGACCGTGCGCGTGGGCCGGTGGACCCTGGCCGTCCCCAGCGGCCGGCAGGCACTGTCACAGATCGGGGTGGCCACGGCCGACTGGCTGGCTGCTGCTGCGGTCCTCTACGTGCTGCTGCCCGAGCAGCTGCAGGTCGGCTTCTGGGCGTTCCTCGGCACGTTCCTCCTGGCCAACATCGTGGGCTTCGTCAGCCACGTGCCGGGGGGACTGGGCGTGTTCGAGGTGGTGCTCCTGCTGTCTCTTCCGGGACAGCCCCGGGGGCAGGACGTGGTCGCGTCGCTGGTGGCGTATCGGGTCATCTTCTACATCGTGCCGCTGGTGCTGGCCGCCATCTCCCTGGGGATCTACGAGTTCGGGCGCCGCCGCGAGAGCCTGGGGCGTGCCCTGGCCGTGGTGGGCCCCGGTGTGTCCAGCGCGGTGCCGCTGGTGTTGTCCGGCACGGTCTTCGTGGGCGGCGCCCTCCTCCTGGTGACCGGCGCCCTCCCCTCGGGGGACGAGCTCTCCTGGCTGGGCGCCTCGCCACCGCTGGCGCTGCTGGAGGCCTCCCACTTCCTGGCCAGTCTCGTGGGAGCCGGCCTCCTCATCGTGGCGTGGGGGCTGGCCCGCCGCCTCGACGGCGCCTTTCACACCACCCTGCTGCTCCTCGGCGCCGGCGCCGTGCTCTCCGCCATGCGCCCCCGGGGACTCCTCACGGCGCTGCTGCTCCTTCTCGTCCTGTTGGCCCTGGCACCCGCGAAGCGCGAGTTCTTCCGCCGCTCCGCGCTCACGGCCGAGCCCCTCTCGCTGGAGTGGGTCTTCGGGGTGGGGGTGGTGCTCCTGGCCACGTCCTGGCTCGGCTTCTTCGCGTACCGCGAGGTCCAGTATTCGGGGGACCTCTGGTGGCGCTTCGCCCTCCGGGGCGACGCCCCCCGCTTCCTCCGGAGCGCCGTGGGCGCCGCCGCGGTGCTCCTGGCCTTCGCCGTCGCGCGTCTCCTGAGGCCCGCCCGGGCCCGGGAAGCGCGGGGCGAGCCCACGGGGATCCCCGAAGCCGTGCCGGACATCGTGGCGTCGTCGGGGCGCACGACGGCCAACCTCGCCTTTCTCGGCGACAAGCGCTTCCTCCTGTCCGAGGCCGAGACCGCCTTCATCATGTTCGGCGTGGAGGGCCGGAGCTGGGTCTCCATGGGCGATCCCCAGGGGGATCCGGATGCGTATCCGGAGCTGGTGTGGCGCTTCCGGGAGCGTGCCCTCCGCCACGGCGGGTGGCCCGTGTTCTACCAGGTGCGGCCCGAGTTCCTCCCTCTCTACGTCGACACCGGGCTGACCCTCCTGAAGCTCGGGGAGGAAGCGCTGGTGCCCGTCCAGGACTTCACGCTGGAGGGCAGTGCCCGGAAGACGTTCCGCTATGTGCTGCGCAAGGTGGAGCGGGAGGGGGCGACCTTCGACGTCCTTTCCCCGGAAGCCACCCGGGAGGCCCTGTCCCGGCTTCGTGCCGTCTCGGACGCCTGGCTCCAACAGAAGAATACCCAGGAGAAGGGGTTCTCCCTGGGCGCCTTCTCGGAGGCCTACCTGTCCCATTTCCCCACGGCCGTCATCCGCAGGGAAGGGGAGATCGTGGCGTTCGCCAACGTGTGGCCAGGGGGCGAGGGGGGAGAATACTCCGTGGACCTCATGCGCTACCACCCCGAGGACGCCCCCACCGACGCCATGGAGTACCTCTTTCTCAAGATGATCCTCTGGGGCCAGGAGGAAGGGTACACCCGGTTCAACCTGGGCATGGCACCCCTCTCGGGCCTGGAGGGGGGACCCCTCGCGCCCCTCTGGACGCGGCTGGGCGGGACCGTGTTCCGGTACGGAGAGCACTTCTACAACTTCCAGGGGCTGCGCGCCTACAAGCAGAAGTTCGATCCCGTCTGGGAGCCCCGCTACCTGGCCTCCTCCGGCAGGCTCGCCGTCCCCCTCGTCCTGGGGAACGTGGCGTCCCTGGTCTCCGGCGGCCTCCGGGGCGCGTTGACCCGGTAGATCCGGGGCGGACCCGTTCCGCCATCCCCCCGCCCACTCCGCGACCCGTGCGTTGGGTTCCGCGGCGCCGCGCCCGGCGGCGTCCGCGCTCCCCTGAGATCCAGGAGGATCCCATGAAGCGCCTTCGCACGGCCGTCGTCGTCTCCCTGCTGGCCCTGGCCCCCGCCGCAGCCGCGATCCATGCGCGCTCCGCGCCCCTCGCCACCCGTACCCCCGTCGCCCGGGTGACCGGCGCCGGATTCTGGGACCAGGTGGCATGCGGCACGTGTCTCGCGGGCTATCTGACGATGAGCACCATGGGTTGGGGCGCCCTCTCCGACCTGGTCTTCACGGCGGGTGACGGAGCCTGCCTGGACGCTTGCCTGGCGGCACTCTGAGGGCGGTCCGGGGACCGCGGTCCGGCCTGTCCCATCCACACATTCCCCGGGCCCGGTCTCCGGCCCACTCTGGGTCATGCGCACGCTCCACCCGAGCCGCCCCGTGCGGCACGCTTCGCACCCCCTGGGCCGTCGGCGCCGACGCCTGGCCCGTCGTGTCCTGTTGGGGTGCGTGGTGTGGGCGGTGGGAGTCGCCTCGCTTTCGAGCGACCCCTTCCGTCCCGGCCGCTGGGCGTACCGCGCGACCATCCGAGCACGGGGCGGCACCTTCGTGTCCTTCCCCGGCGCGGTGCTTCAGTCGGGAGCCACCGACTGCGGGCCGGCTGCGCTGGCCACCCTTCTTCACACGCTCGGCGGGTCGTCCCCGTCGACGGACTCCATCGCGAAGCTGGCGGGCACAGGTGTGAGGGGCACCGTGCTCGCCGGACTCGCCCGAGCCGCACGCACGCTGGGTGTGGCCAACGAGCTCCGTCGCCTCGACGCCGCCGCCATGGACGCCCTGAACACACCCGTCATCGCCTGGGTGGATGGAGGTCACTTCGTCACTGTCGTTCCCGACTCCGGAGCGTTCGCGCTGGTCCTGGACCCGCAGGCCGGTCCGTACCGCATACGGCGGACGCGCCTTCGGCGCTACTGGGGAGGAGAGGCGCTCGTGCCCCATGCCACTGCCGTCGAGGCGGCCGTGGCGCACCCCAGCTCCCACCAAGGAGGAACGACATGAAGGAGCGCACGACACGATGGACGGGCGTGGCCGTCCTTGCCGCGGCCCTGCTGGCCCTGCTGCCCAAAGGCATCGGGAGCGCCAGCATCGGAAGCCTGTACGGCGCGGGAATCCTCTCGGATCTGGCCTGCGTCACCTGCGGAGCGGCCGGAGTGGCGGCCATCCTCTCCGGAGGGGTGACGCTGGCGACCTTCCTGTGGGCCCAGGCCAGCTTCGTCGGCACGACCACCTGCCTGGCGGTGTGCACCGCCGCCCTCACCACGTAGGAGGCCCCCATGCACGGAATGACACGGGCCATGGCCGGCGCGGCACTGGCGATCAGCCTCCTGTGGGGCCCCATCACGCCGCGGACCCCGGCGTCCGCTGAGCACGACGTCGGCGCGGTCGCCGGACGGGGCATCCTGGAGAAGGCATCCTGTCTGGGATGCGCCATGGTCATCGTCGGGACCGGAGGCCTCACCTTCGGAGGCATCCTGCTCACCGCTGCGCTGTACCCGGAGGCAGTCGCCGCATGCGGCTTCCTGTGCGTCCGGGCCGTCACGGCATGAGAGGAGGAGGGAGGGGTCGGCGGCCGCCGGCCCCTCCCGTCCGAGCCGCCCCCGCGTCGCGTGGGGTCGCCCTGGCGTCCCTCCTCGTCGCCCTCACGGGCCTCGTCAGCCTGATCTCCCTCTCGACACCCTCCGCGCCGGAACCCGGGCGTGCGCCTCCCTTCGATCCGGGGCCGCTGGGGGGGCTGGATCCCGAGGGCCGCAGGGTTCCGGCGATCGGGTCGCACGCGGCGGTCCTCCTCTACGTGGACGAAGCGTGCCCCTACTGCCGTGAGGAGGTAGGGGCCTGGGCCCGGATCGTCGCGACACGCGGAGCGGCTTCGGGACCTACGGTCATCGTGTCCGCTGCCTCGGTCGATGCGGCGCGTACCGCCTTCCCCGACCTGGACCGTCTCTCCTGGTACCGCGACGCGGACGGCAGCATCGCCCGGGCCCTGGGCGTCACCGCGGTCCCCTTTCAGGCCGTCACCGACGGCGCGGGCACCGTCGTGCGCGTCGCGCTCGGTCGCACGAGCGAAGCCCAAAGGAGGCGCATCGAGAGGCTCCTCTACGAAACCCCGAAGCGGAGAAAGCCATGAACACCGCAGCGACGCCCGAAGCCGCCGAGGCGGGGACCGCGGCCGACAACGTGCTGGACCGAGTGGCGCGTCTGGTGGCGCCGCCCCTGCACACGCTGGGCGGCGCGGGCACCCTGGTCGCGCCCCTGGGGCTGGTTCTGGCCCTCTCCATGGCCAGCGTGGCCACCATCCACGGCGTCGTGGCGGCGGCCCCGGACGCACCCATGGGCTGGGGGGGCATGCTCTGGGCTCTGGGGCTCCTGTCACCCGTGACGGCCCTCTTCAAGGGCATCTTCTTCGGCGCCACGGCATGGGCCCTCCTCGTCCTCCTGGGTGCCTCCTCGCCGTTCCGTGCGGTCCTGAGCGCCCTCCTGTACGGCGAGGTGGTCCTCGCGTTCCTCAACGTCTGGGTGGCCGGCGTCGTCCTGGCTCGCGGTCGCTTCGACCCGGCCGAGCCCGTCCACGCCGGACTGGACGCCTTCGTGGCCGGCGCCCATCCGGTCCTCCTGGAGTTGGCGCGGGGCGTTACGCCTTTCCACGCCGCCTGGCTGCTCTTTCTGACGTTCGCGTTGACCACGCCCGCCGGCGCCCCGCGGTGGAAGGGCGCCGTCGTGGCGGGAGCCCTCTGGTCGCTGAGTGCAGGGCTCATCGTCTTCCGGGCGGCGCTGGTCTGAGGAGATCGACGTGATCCAGCTCCGCGACCTCGAGGTTCGCTACGAAGGCTTCCGTCTGGGTCCACTCACCCTGACCCTCGAGCAGGGGAGCCAGGTGGCGCTCATCGGACCCAACGGGGCGGGGAAGAGCACCACCCTGCGCGGCATCGCCGGCCTGCTTCCGGCATACCGGGGAAGTGTCACCGTGGAGGGGCGGGAAGTGCGGGAGGCG
>JASFRY010000143.1:0-8917 GCA_050114675.1 Gemmatimonadota bacterium
CTTCGTGACCGGCGCGACAGTGTTCAGCTCCTTCGCCTTCCTCGGCGGTCCCGGCTGGGCGTACTCCAGGGGTGCGGCGGCCTTCTACATCCTGACGTACGGCGTGCTGGGCATGGCACCGTTCTACTGGATGGGGCCGCGCATCGCCGACATCGGGCGTCGCCTGGGACACGTGACCCAGGCCCAGCTCATCGTGGGTCGCTTCCCCTCGCGCGGCCTGTCGGCGGTCATCGCCGTCATGAGCCTCATCGCCTTCGTGCCCTATGTGACCATCCAGATCCGCGGGGCCGGCATCGTCATCGAGGCGGTGACCGACGGTCATATCCCGCTCTGGCTCGGCGCGCTGGTGGCCTACGGCATCGTCATCGTCTACGTGCTGGTCTCCGGCGTCATGGCCGTGGGGTGGACCAACACGTTTCAGGGGATCTTCATGGTGGCCATCGCCTGGATCCTGGGGCTGTATCTCCCCCACCGCCTCTATGGAGGCGTGGGACCCATGTTCCAGCGGATCGCCGAGGCGCGCCCGGAGCTGCTCACGCCTCCGGGACTGGACGCGGCGGGCCACCCGTGGACCTGGGGTGCCTACTCCACCTACATCCTCGTGAGCGCGGTGGGGCTCATGATGTGGCCCCACCTGTTCATGAAGGCGTACACGGCGAAGAACGACCGCACGCTCCGCCGCACCGTCATCCTCTTCCCCACCTTCCAGCTCTTTCTCATCCCCGTCTTCCTCATCGGCTTTGCCGGCGTCCTCTTCCCCGAGTCACCGCCGGATCCCGACTCCATCCTCCCCTTCATGGTCCTGCGCACCCAGCTCCCCGCCCTGGTGGTGGGGCTGTTCTGCGCGGGAGCGCTGTCGGCGTCCATGTCCACCGGCGACGCACTCCTGCACGCCTCCGCCTCGGTGGTGGTGGAGGACGGGCTCGGCCCCTTCGTATCCCTCGACGACCGGGTGCAGCGGATCCTCATGCGCGTGCTGGTGCTGGTGACCGGCGCCGTGGCCTACGGGCTGGCGCTGAATCCCGGCTCGTCGCTGGTCCAGCTCCTGGCCACGGCCTACGGGATCGTGTCCCAGCTCGCCCCCCCGGTGGTGGCGGCCCTCTACTGGAAGCGGGCCACCACGGCCGGCGTGATCGCGGGACTTCTCGTGGGCTGGGCGACGGCGGCGTTCTTCTACCTCAACCCCGGGCTCAAGCCCTTCGGCATGCACGAGGGGATCCTGGGCCTCCTGGTCCACATCCCCGTGCTGGTGGGCGTGAGCCTCCTCACCCGCCCCCAGCCGGAGGAGCACCTCGCCGGTTTCTTCGAGTCCGCGCCGACGTCGGAGAGATCGGCATGAGCGAGGCCGAGGCCCGGCTGGAGGCTCTGCGGAAGCGCATCCGGGAGGTGGACCGGGACCTGGTGCGGCTCGTCGGAGAGCGCCGGGAGCTGGTGCTGGAGGTGGGCCGGATGAAGAAAGAGCTCGGCCTGCCGGTGCTCGATCCGCCCCAGGAGGCCCGCGTGGTACGACGAGCGGCGGAGCTGGCAAGGGAGGCGGGCGTGGACGAGGAGGTCGTGCGTGACATCCTCTGGCGGATCATCGCGTCGGCCCGGGACGCACAGGAGGGGCGGACCCGTTGGGGTCCACCCCTCCCCGGGAGGAGCGAAGGCTGATCCGGAAAGCGCGTGCCCGGTGCGCGCGCTCCGCCCCCGGGCTCGGCCCCGTCGTGATCTCCCGCCGCCGGGGCGGGGTCAACCCACGGAGCTCAGTCGTCCGCTTTGTGGGTCCTCCCGACGCGTTCCAGCGATGCCACCACCTTGGCCGACGTCCCCACCGGGACGCGCACCGGGTAGGTCTCGTCGGGAGGCGTCCTGCCCTGGATGAGATGTGGGTTGAGGGTCTGCAACACGCGCACCTTCACGCCCACGCTCCGGGCCACCCTGGCCAGCGAGGTCCCGCCGGGAACGAACACCCGGTCGTACCGGTAGGGCTGGTCCGCCTTCACGTCGAAGCCCTCGTCTCTGGCGTCCTCCGCCAGGATGGTGGCTGCGAGCATGCGCGGCACGTACTCACGAGTCTCCAGCGGCAGGTAGTCCAGGACCTCCCAGTAGAGCTTCTCGTCTCCGGTGCGCCCGTTGGCATGCCGATGGAGCACACGGTCCACCGTCCCGGGGCCTGCGTTGTAGGCCGCAGCAGCCAGGTACCACGAGCCGTAGCGGTCGTGGAGCCAGGCGAGGTAGTCCAGGGCCGCGTTGGTGGCGCGCACGGGATCCCGGCGCTCGTCCACCCACTGGTCCACGCGGAGACCGTACTGCTGCGCCGTGGGGCTCATGAACTGCCACAGACCTACCGCCGAAGCCGAGGACACGGCCCGGGGCAGCAGGCCCGATTCCATCATGGCCAGATAGAGGAGCTCCTGGGGCATGCCCCGTTCACGGAGCTTCCTGCGGATGATCTGGTCGTACGCGCCCTTGCGCTCGAGAAGACGCGCGAACTCGGCACGCTGGTCCGTGCGGAAGCGCTGGACCCAGCGCTCCACCCGTGCGTTCACATGCACGGGAAGGCGGGATCCGACCACGGCGGGGATCACCACCGCATCCGTGTCGACGGGATCGTCGCCGCTGGGGCGCATCGTCCAGCCCCAGGCGACGACGGGAACCAGCACGAGCGACAAAGCCAGGCGAAGCTTCGAGGGAGCGCCCGTCCGGGCCTCCGACGACGCGAACGTCGGGGTGCTTCTATATTCTCGGGCCAGCTGCGGCCCGCAGAGGTCGATGGTACTCATCGTCCACCTCCCTGGTCTGCACTTCCATCCCCTCGGGACGGACCCTGTCATCGGGTCCGGGCAATCGAAATGTCCCGTTGGGAAGGAAGGGGGGGATCAGAGGGAGCGTCGGAACGCCCTCCGGCTCACGAGAGGTACGGCCTTACCAACCCGCCGAATCTCTCATTGTTCCGGGTTCCGGTAAGCGAAGAGGTCCGGTCCCGCGGCAGCTGCCGCGGGACCGGACCCCTCAAAACTCTTTCGTCGACTACTCGACGGGGTACACCGACACCACGGAACGCCGCCGCATGCGCTCGAACTTCACGACGCCGTCCACGAGGGAGAAAAGGGTATCGTCGTTGCCGCGGCCGACGTTGCGGCCAGGATGGAACCGGGTGCCGCGCTGTCGCACGAGGATGCTCCCGGCGCGCACGGGCTGGCCGCCATAGCGCTTGACGCCGAGATGCTGCGGGTTGCTGTCCCGCCCGTTTCGGCTCGAGCCTACGCCTTTCTTATGTGCCATCGCTGGTACTCGTCAGTCCTGAGGAGTCGGCCAGGGAGCGCTCAGGCGAGCGCGACCTCGTCGATCCTGATCTCCGTGAATCCCTGCCGGTGGCCCTGCTTCCGGCGGTAGTTCTTCCGCCGCTTGCGCTTGAACACCGTGATCTTCTTGGTGCGGCCGTGGCGAATGACCTCGGCCGTGACGGACGCGCCGTCCACCGTGGGGGCACCCACCTGGATGTCCCTGCCCTCGTCGCCGGCCAGGAGCACCCGGTCGAAGGTCACCTTCTCACCGGGCTCCACCTGGAGGCTGGGGATGCGGATGCGGAAGCCGGGCTCGGCCCGAAACTGCTTCCCACCGGTCTCGAATACGGCGTACATGCTGGGTTCCCGCTCAGGGTCGGATTCTCTTTGACGCAGAGCCTGTAAATTTCAACCGTATTGGCAATGGGGTCAAGGGAGAGGCCTCACGCTCCGGAAGCACTCCGTCGGTGGACCCACGCTCCCTCCACTCCTCACACCACGGCGTACTTGTCCGTCACATCGGTCTCCGCCGGCCCCGAAAGAAGGCGGAACTCGTCCTGCCGCATGAGGGGATCGTCCCGAAGATCCAGGTCCAGACGGGTTCTCTTCCGGAGGCGCTTCAGGAAGTCGGGCTCCTCCTCGATGACCTGGAGGGCCACCTCGGGGTGTACCCGCACCACGATGGCGCGCTCGTCCTTGGCGGCCGCGGCGCGTTTCAGGCTCCGTTCGATGCGACGCACGACGGTCGCCGGCGTGTAGACCCTTCCCGCTCCACCGCATGACGGGCATACCTCCGTCAGCGAATGGATGAGCGGCGGGCGTACCCGCTGGCGGGTCATCTCCACGAGCCCGAGGTTGGACACCTCGAACGCCTTGGTGCGCGCCCGGTCCCGCCCCAGATGGCTGCGCAGCTCGTGGAGCACCTTGTCCCGGTTCTCCTGGGCCTCCATGTCGATGAAGTCCACCACGATGATGCCACCCACGTCGCGGAGGCGGAGCTGTCTGGCGATCTCGCGGGCTGCGTCCAGGTTCGTGCGCAGGATGGTCTGTTCCGGGTCCTTCTTCCCCTTCCCGGTGAAGCGCCCCGTGTTCACGTCGATGGACACCAGCGCCTCGGTGGGCTCCACGATGATGTGGCCGCCGGACTTGAGCTCGACGCGCCTCTGGAAGATCTGCTGGATCTCGTCGTCGACGTCGTACTGGTCGAAGAGGGGCACGGCACCCGAGTGGAAGTGGACCCGATCCATGAGGTCGGGATCCACCGCCTTCACGTATTCCACCACCTCGTCGTAGATCGCCCTGTTGTCGATGCGGAGGGCGTCGAAGCGGTCGCTGAAGAGGTCGCGGATGACACCGCTCACCAGCTTTGCCTCCTGGTGGACCGTGGCCGGGGCCTTGGACGACTCGGAGCGACGCTGGATCTTCCGCCACATCTCGTGGAGGCGCTGGAACTCGGCCTCCATGGTCTTCTGGGTGACCTCCTCGCTGACGGTGCGGACGATGATCCCGCCCGAGTCCTTGGGGAGGACGTCCCTGGCCATCTTGCGAAGTTTGGAGCGCTGGTCCCGGCCGTCGATCTTCCGGCTCACCCCCACGTGGGACGAGTACGGCATGTAGACCAGAAAGCGACCGGGAAGGGAGACCTGCGCGGTGAGGCGGGGTCCCTTGGTGCTGATGGGCTCCTTGGTCACCTGTACCAGGATCTGCTGGCCCTTCTGCAGGTGATCCTGGATCGGGGGGAGCTTCCGGGAGCGCCGGCGGCCGCGGCCGTTGTTGTTGCTCCCGTTCCCGTTGTCATCGTCGTCCAGATCGTCGTCGTCGACGTTCAGGTCCGAGACGTGGAGAAAACCCGCCTTCTCGGTCCCGATGTCCACGAACGCCGCCTGGATCCCCGGGAGCACGGCCTCGACCCGCCCCAGGAAGATGTCGCCCACGATCCGATTCTGGTCGGGGCGATCGAACATGATCTCGACGAGCTGCTTCTCTTCCAGGAGCGCAACCCAGGATTCCTGGGGCGTGGCGCTCACGAGGATCTCTCTCCTCAAGTTCTGACTCTCCGCGTATCGCCGATCCGGGTCCCCGCTCGGGGCCTCGTGCGCGTCCCGAACCCGCCTCCCCGACCAGATGCCGGAGAACTGACGAGCGTCGGCGACCGCCCGAGGCTCACACCTTCGGGAGCGGTGGCGTCGATGCCGAGGGCGTGCTTGCCCATTGGGCACCAGCGCCCTACCGCTGCGGACCGATCCTACGAACTGGTTGCCCCCACCGGCTCCTGGGCCGGGAGGAAGGGTGACTGCGGGTCGACCTCGGCCAGCACCTCTGCCAGGACGTGGCGGCCGATGACCATTCTCTGAATCTCGCTCGTTCCCTCGCCGATCTCGCAGACCTTGGCATCGCGCATCATGCGCTCCACCGGGTACTCGTCGGTATAACCGACCCCTCCCAGGATCTGGATGGCGTCGAGGGTCGCGCGCATGGCCAGCTCGGAACAGAAGAGCTTGGCCATGGCGGCTTCCTTGGAAAACGGTGCCCCCTGGTCCTTCAACCAGGCAGCATGGTACGTCAGGTGCCGCCCTGCCTGCAGGTCGGTGGCGATGTCGGCGAGGCGGAACCGGATCTGCTGGAAATCCCAGATTCTCTTTCCGAACTGTCGGCGTCCATCGGCAAACCGCACGGCGGCCTCGAACGCCCCCTGGGCGAGGCCCAGGGAGAGGGCCGCGACGCCGATGCGTCCGGCATCCAGCGTCTTCATGAAATTGATGAACCCCTGCCCTTCCTCACCCAGGCGCTGTCCGTCGGGAACCCATGCGTCCTCCAGGAGCAGCTCCCGGGTATCGGACGCCCGCCAGCCCAGCTTGTCCTCCTTCTTGCCGGAACGGACCCCGTCCGTGAACGGCAGGTCGTCCTTGTGGCCGAAGCCGATGGTCCGCGCCTTTGCAAGGTCCACCGTGGGCTTGCAGACGAGGAAGCTGCTGATGCCCCGAGCGCCCAGCTCCGGGTCCGTGACGGCCGTCACCGTGAAGACCTCGCCCACCCCCGAATGGGTGATGAAGATCTTGCTTCCGTTGATCCGGTATCCGTCTCCGTCCCGCACGGCGCGCGTCCGGGTGCCGGACGCGTCGGAGCCGGCACCGGGCTCGGTGAGCCCGAATCCTCCCAGGACCTCACCCGAGGCCAGCGGCGGCACGAAGGTGCGCTTCTGCTCCTCCGTCCCGAAGGTCAGGACGGGGGAGGTGCCCAGCGTAGTGTGGGCCGAAACCGTGATGGCGTGGCTCGCATCGTGCTTGGCAAGCTCCTCCACCACCAGGATGTAGCTGAGATCGTCGAGCCCCATCCCACCGAGCTCCTTGGGGACCGGAACGCCCAGCAGCCCCATCTCCCCCATGGCCTTGACGTTCTCCCAGGGGAAGGTGGCCGACCGATCGAGCTCGCGCGCCACAGGCACGATGCGCTCGAGGGCAAAGCCCCGCACCGTCTCCTGAAGGCGCACGTGTTCCGGCGTCAGATATCGGTCCATGGATGTCGGTAATGTTCAAGGGGCTGCGGGGCGGACCGCCGCAGGCATCGGTCACAGCCGCCACATCGTGGCGGCGCGACCTCTCCGAAGTAGGCGAGAAGCGCACGCCTGCGACAACCTCTCCCCTGCGCAAACCGTTGAACCGCTTCGAGTTTGGCAAGGGCAACGTGACGAAGTCGCGACGCCGGCGCCAGATGGGGCCGTGCGCGCACACCTATCCGGATGCATAGAAACCCTTCAGCAGGGTCCCCGGTTCCTTCCAGGACGCCGTCTTGCCCGGGCAGGACGCGGACGGCACCGGTCCGGGCCAGGGCCGCCACGGCTGCGGCTGCATCCTCGGGCGTGGCGCCCGGGCCCAGGAGGCGAGCCACGGCGCGCAACCGGAGCGAGGCGACCCCATCGGCATCGGCGCTGGAGAGGAGCTTGCGGTGCAGTCGGGACAGGCGTCGACGCGGAGGATGGCTCCGATCCACGAAGGCACGGGCCAACGCCCGGTCGCCGGGGGCATGGAAGGCCACACACCAGGCAGGCGCTCCGTCACGCCCGGCTCGTCCCGCCTCCTGGTAGTAGGCCTCCAGCGTCCCCGGCAGCTGGACGTGCGCCACCAGGCGCACGTCGGACTTGTCCACACCCATGCCGAAGGCGTTGGTGGCGACCACGACGCGACAGGCACCGCCCATGAAGGCCTCCTGCACGCGGCTCCGCTCTGCGGCCTCGAGGCCGGCATGGTACGCCAGAGCGCGCACCCCGTAGCCCGCCAGGGCATCGCGGACGTCTTCCACGGAGCGGCGCGTCGGCGCATAGACCACCGCGGTGCCGCCGATGCGCCGCAGGAGCCGGTGGATGCGTCCGACCCTCTCCGCCTTCGGGCCACCCCGGAGCACGGACCAGGAGAGGTTGGGCCGGTCGAAGGACCGCACCACGGTGACCGCGTCCCGCAGGCACAGACTCCCGATCACGTCGGCCCGGACCCGGGGTGTGGCCGTGGCCGTGAGCGCGAGCACCGGCGCCTCGAAGGTGCTCCTGGCCCTGCCGATCCCCCGGTATGCCGGGCGGAAGTCGTGCCCCCACTCGCTGATGCAGTGGGCCTCGTCCACCGCCAGCAGGCGGACGTCGGCGCGCGCCAGGGCCGAACGAAAGGAGGCCAGGCGCAGGCGCTCCGGAGCCACGAAGAGCATGTCCAGGTCGCCCTCCACCGCGCGGCTCAAGAGGCGTCGTCGGGCAGCGGCCTCCTGGCCCGAGCTGAGGTGGGCCGCCCGCAGTCCGGCGTCCAATGCCCTCCGGACCTGGTCCTCCATGAGAGAGATGAGAGGCGTCACGACCACGGTGAGGCCGCCAAGGGCCAAAGCCGGGACCTGATAGCAGACGCTCTTCCCTCCTCCTGTCGGGAGCACGCCCAGGGCGTCGCGGCCCTCGAGGACGGCACGGACCAGCTCCTCCTGGCCCGGTCGGAAGCCCGGGTAACCGAAGTGGTGCCGAAGGATGGGGAGGGGATCGAGGGGCATGTCCGCCAACCTGACCCGGCCCCGAGGGCCCGGGGATGGCGGGATCGGCCCTCTCAGCCCTTGCCTTCGCCTTCGCCTTCGTCTTCGACGGGCGGCGGGTCGTCATCGCCCTCGGGCGGGGTCCCGGATCGGGGCGAGGGCAGGAAGCGGAGGAGCATCGCCGAGAGGAGCACCCCGATGGCCGCAAGAACCATCCAGGCCTCCTGCAGGAACATCCCGGCGAGGCCCAGAACCGCACCGACGGAGAAGAGGCCGACCTTCCACTCCAGGAAGCGGCCGGCGCGGCGCGTCCGGTCCAGGCGGAGGCTCATTCCGGTCAGCGTCCTCGCTTGCCTTCCAGGAAGCGGCGGACGCCCGCCCGGCATGCGTCGGTCATGCGCGCCTCCACGTTGACCCGGGCGCCCAGCTCCACGCCCTCCTCCAGGCCCAGATCCCCCAGGTCGTAGAGAAGTCTCTTGGTGAGGGCCACCGCCGTGGGCGGTCGGGTCGCCAGGTCCTCAAGGTAGGCCGCCACGGCCTCATCGAAGCCCGACGCGGGCAGGACGCGCGTCACCAGGCCCAGCGCCCGGGCCTCGGCGGCGCTCACCCCGTGTCCGCCCACGACCAACTCGAAAGCCGCGCCTTCG
>JASFRY010000144.1:0-8894 GCA_050114675.1 Gemmatimonadota bacterium
CCCTCGGAGGAGGCTCGGCGCGCCCGAAGGCCTCGGCGAGCTGAACCTCGCTGAGGCCCTCCAGTGATCGGGCGGCCACGAGGAGCTCGCGCTCGGGCTCTTCGTCGTCGGGGGACCTGAAGAAGCCCAGGAGGATGAGCGGCGTAGCAGAGGAAGCGCCGGCCCGGCCCCACCCCCGGACGCGTACGGTCCAGGTGGTGCCTTCGATCTGCAGCGTCGAGGATGGCCGGGGAGGCGCCTCCCCCTCGCTCCCGGCGCCCGTCTCGCTCCCGGGGAGATCGCGCACCGGAGTGGGTCGGGACACACCTTCGCCGCCAGACGATCCCCCTCCCCCCCGCTTGGCCCCCTTCCCTTGCGAGGATTCGGGGCGGGCGGGGCGGGGGCGAGCCGGGCGGGGATGCCGGTCGTCGGATGGGCTCATGGGGGCTCCGCTGGAAGAGGGGGTGAACGCAAGATGCGAGGGACCCTCCCTGGATCTCAAGGTGGGTAGGCGGCGCCCAGGTCCGGATCCTCGAAGACGTGGACGCGCAGGACCCGGGCCGGCGGCGGTACCCGCGCGGCGAGGGCGTGATAGAGCCAGCGGGCCAGGTTCTCCGTGGACGGCGTCATGGATCCGTCGGCCACCGAAGGGACCAGGGCGTTCAGGTCGCCCCCGTCCCATCCTGCCGTGATGACCCCCAGGGCGTCGTCGAGAACCGCCAGGTCCACCGCCCATCCCGTGTCGGCCGCCACGGGCCCGGCCACCTGGACCTTCACGGTCCAGTCGTGGGCGTGGGGCTCGCACTGCGCGCCGAAGACCCGCCGGTTCTCGGCCTCGCTCCACTCCGGGCGACGGTAGTGATGCCGGGCCCGGAAGTGCCACCTGCGGATCAGCCGTGCTTCGTCCACCGTGCCCCCTTCAATTGGTGCCGAAAGCCGACTAGAGTCAGGGATCTCACGAACCTGAACCCGTCGGCCAGGCCGAACTCCATATCATGCCGTTTCTGGACCCCCTCTTCCTGCCGCGGTCCATCGCCGTGGTGGGCGCCAGCAGGCGTCCCAACACCATCGGCTACCAGATCGTAGACAACCTTCTCCGTCACGGCTATACCGGCGTCATCTACCCGGTGAACCCCGGCGCCACGGCGGTGCACTCCATCCCCAGCTTCCCCTCGGTCATGGACATCCCGGGCGAGGTGGACCTGGCCGTGGTGGTCGTGCCCAAGGAACACGTCCAGGCCGTGGTGGAAGAATGCGGCCGCAAGGGCGTGGGCGGCCTGGTGGTCATCTCCGCCGGCTTCAAGGAGGTGGGCAGCGAGGGCGTGGCCCGGGAGCAGGAACTGGCGGCCACTGCGCGCAAGCACGGCATGCGGCTCGTGGGTCCCAACTGCATGGGCATCCTGAACACAGACGCCGCGTTCTCCATGAACGCCACCTTCGCCCCCACCATGCCGCCGTCGGGGCCGCTGAGCTTCATGAGCCAGTCCGGTGCCATGGGCGTGACGATCCTGGACTACGCCGCCGAGTACGGCATCGGCATCCACCACTTCGTCTCGGTGGGCAACAAGGCCGACGTGAGCGGCAACGATCTCCTGGAGTATTGGAGCGACGACCCGGGCACCAAGGTGGTGCTCATGTACCTGGAGAATTTCGGCAATCCCCGCCGCTTCACGAAGCTGGCCCGTACCGTGACGCGCTCCAAGCCCATCGTGGTCGTGAAGTCGGGCCGAACCAAGGCGGGCGCCCGGGCCGCGGCGTCCCATACCGGTGCCCTCGCCGGCGTGGACGTGGCAACCGACGCCCTCCTCGCCCAGTGCGGCGTGCTCCGGGCCGAGTCGGTACAGGAGCTGTTCGACATCGCCATGGCCCTGGAGGACCAGCCCATCCCCCGAGGGAACCGGGTCGCCATCGTCACCAACGCCGGCGGCCCCGGCATCATGATCGCCGACGCCTGCGAATCGGCCGGGCTGGAGGTGGTGGAGCTGTCACCCGAGACCCAGGCCCGCCTCAAGGAGACCTTCCCCGCCGAGGCGTCGGTGCGGAACCCCGTGGACATGATCGCGTCGGCCACGTCCGAATCCTACCGCGTCGCCCTGGACCTGGTCCTGGACGACCCCAACGTCGATGCGGCGGTGGCGGCCTTCGTGCCGCCACTCGGCGTGAGACAGGTGGACGTGGCCTCGTCCATCGTGGAGGTGTTCCAGAAGCGCTCACCGGCGGAGAAGCCCATCCTGGCCGTCCTCATGGGGCGCAACGGGCTCCCCGAGGGCCGGGCCGAGCTCCACGAGGCCGGGGTCCCCACCTACACCTTCCCCGAGTCGGCCGCGGGGGCGCTGGCGGCCATGGTACGCTACCGTCGCTGGCTGGAGCGCCCGGTCCAGGAGCCCACCCGCTTCGAGGTGGATGACGAACGCATCCGGGCCCTCCTCCACAGCGCCCGCAGGGACGGCCGTCTGAGCCTCAAGGAGCACGAGGCCCTGGACCTGCTGGCTGCCTGTGGCGTGCCCGTGGTGGCACACAGGCTCGTGACCACCCACGCCGACGCCCGTGCGGCCGCCGATGAGTTCGGCTACCCGGTGGTCCTGAAGGCCGTGGCCCCCGGGGTGATCCACAAGTCCGACGTGGGCGCCGTGAAGGTGGATATCCGCTCGCCCGAGGAGCTGGACCGGGCCTTCGGTGACATGATCCGCCGGCTGGGGGAGGCGGAGCTGGACCTGGAGGGGATCCTCGTGGAGAAGTTCGTCTCCGGCGGCCGTGAGACCATCGTGGGGATGTCCACCGACGGGGCCTTCGGTCCCATCCTCATGTTCGGCCTCGGCGGCATCTACGTGGAGGCGCTGCACGACGTGGCCTTCCGACTCGCCCCGGTGTCGGAAGAGGACGCCCGGGACATGCTCGGCTCCATCCGTGGCGGCAAGCTGCTGGACGAGCTCAGGGGAGGTGCCGGGGTGAAGCGCGACGCCCTGGTGGAGGCCATCCAGCGCGTCTCCCAGCTCGTGGTGGACTACCCTGAGATCGCCGAGCTGGACATGAACCCCTTCCTGGCCTTCCCCCACGGCGCACTGGCCGTGGACTGCCGCGTGTCCCTCCACCCTGCCACGGAATCCTGAGCGAGCGGAGCGGACCGGTGCCGCCGCCCGGGGAGTTGCAGGAACCGGCCCGAGGTCGCCTTATTGGAGAGCCTTCTGGACAGCCAGCCGAATCCGCACCCCCTGCACCCCCAGGGTCCATGGCCGACCTCGACGAGACCGAGCTTCATTCCAAACGGGAATATTCACAGCTCCTGCGCCTCCACGAGCGCCTCCTGGTCCAGATCCAGAGGGCCCGGGAGGACCTGTATTCGTCCCAGACGGCGGAGCTGCTCAAGCAGATCCGCCAGCGCACCGGAGAGGAGCCGGACATCTCGTCCATAGTCAACGCCGTCGAGGAGTCCATCCGGGCGCTCAAGCTGAGCCAGTCCAAGATTCGCGAAGCCATCCTGGAGAACCACGAGGCCATGGCGGTGGAAGGCGTTCCCAACCTCCCGGCCCACCTCCAGCGCTTCCTGGCGGAGCGTTCCCAATCGCCGGGCTTCTCCTACGAGGTCGTCCAGGACGAGGTACGGGGATGGGTGATCTGCTGGAAGGAGTACACCGAGCGGGGCACGGTACGGGGGTACGGCCAGTTCTACGAGCGACCCTACGCGTACCTGGACGATTGAGGAGGGGGAGGGCCCGGCCCTGCCCGCAGCTCAGCCTCCCGACATGGGGAGGCGGTGCGTGAGGGCGTCCAGGGCGTCCTGCCCGTAGAACATCTTCACGTACTTGGCCTGAGTCGGGGTGACCCTGCGCACGGCCCACACCAGATGCACGTAGTTGGGCTCGCGGGGCACAGAGAGAAGCGCCATGCCGGCCTCGTCGGGCAGCCGGTTCCCCTTCTTGTTGTTACAGGGTGAGCAGCTCGTGACCACGTTCTCCCAGGTGTTCGTGCCGCCCCGGGAACGCGGGAGGATGTGGTCCCGGGTCAGGAACTGCCGGCCGCGCAGCTGGCTGCGGTGGCGCCCGCAGTACTGGCAGGAGTACTCGTCACGGGCGAAGAGGAACGTGTTGGTGACCTGGCGACGGAAACGGCGAGGGACGTGGACGTAGCGGACGAGGCGGATGACGGAGGGACAAGGGACCTCCGTTCTCTCGGAGCGGAAGCTTCTGCTCCCGTCCTCCTCGAGAATCTCCGCCTTCCCGTCCAGGACCAGCCGTACGGCCCTCTTGGGAGGCACGATGGTGAGCGGCTCGTACGAGGCGTTCAGTGCCAGGCAGCCCACGGCTTCTCTCAACCTCCTGTTGGCCCGTGCGCGATGCCACACGCACCCGAACATACACCGGCACGCCAGGGAGCGGCAATCCTCGGCGCCCCCGTGGCCGGATCATGCCTTTCCTACGTCACAACAGCGCCACGGGATCCCGGTCCAGGGCCAGCCGTACGTCTCCTGCCGGGAGAGCAAAGTCTTCGGCCAGCGCCCTCGCAGCCGATCCCAGCGCCGCGGGCGAGCGGCTCCGAAGCAGGAAGTGCCACCGCCAGCGGCCGTGGAGGCGCTCGATGGGCGCCGGCGCGGGGCCGACCAGCTCCACGGGCTCGCCGCCCGCCCGCGCCGCCCTGGCCAGGCGACGTCGGAGCCACCCCGCACCCGCCTCGGCCGCCGCCGCCGCCGCCTCCTGGCTGGGACTGCTCACCACCGCGTTCACCAGGCGCACCCAGGGCGGATAGCGCGGCGTCTCCCGCTCGGAGAGCTCCCGGGTGGCAAACCCCTCGAAGTCGTGGCCCACGGCGGCCCGGATCGCGTAGTGCTCCGGCAGCGAGGTCTGGATCAGGACCTCGCCCCCCAGGGTGCCCCGCCCCGCGCGGCCCGCCACCTGGCTCAGCAGCTGAAAGGTGCGCTCGCTGGCCCGGAAGTCCGGGAGGTGGATCCCCACGTCGGCGTTGACCACACCCACCAGCGTCACCCGCGGGAAATCCAGCCCCTTGGCGATCATCTGGGTCCCCAGGAGGATATCCACCTCGCCCCGCTCCACCCGGCCCAGGATCCTCTGGTGGGACCACTTGCCCGACGTGGTATCCACGTCCATGCGGGCCAGCCGCGCCCCCGGGAAGGTCTCGGCGGCGATGCGTTCCACCTGCTCGGTGCCCAGACCCCGGAACGACAGATCCTGGGAGCCGCAGCTCGGGCACCGCGTCGGTGCCGGAGCTTCGAAGCGACAGTGGTGACAGACCAGCCGTTGGGTCACCCGGTGGTAGGTCAGGGAGATGGAGCAGTTCTCGCACTGCTCCACGTCGCCACACTCCCTGCACTGGACGAAAGAGGCGTATCCGCGCCTGTTCAGGAGGAGGATCACCTGCTCCCGCCGCTGCAGGCGGATGTCCACGGCGGCCACCAGCTCCGGGGAGAGCACGCCAGCGCCTCGCGCCCTGGCCGGCGCCTTCCCTTCGTCACGCTTCTTGCGCGCGATCCGGAGGTCGACGACCCCCACGCGCGGCAGCGTCGCGCCCCCGACGCGCTCCGGAAGGACGAGGTGGCGGAACTTGCCGCTGCGGGCGTTCTGCCAGCTCTCCAGAGACGGCGTGGCGCTCCCCAGAACGCAGACGGCACCATGGGCCCGGGCCCGCATCACCGCCAGGTCCCGCGCCTGGTAGCGCGGCGCCTCGGACTGCTTGTAGCTCCCGTCGTGCTCCTCGTCCACCACCACCGCGCCCAGGTCGGCCAGGGGGGCGAAGAGTGCCGAGCGGGCACCCACGGCGATCTTCCGCTCGCCGCTCCGGAGCTGGCGCCACGCGTCGTAGCGCTCGCCGTCGGACAGGCCCGAGTGCAGCACCGCCACAAGGTCGCCGAAGTGGGCCCGGAAGCGCGACACGGTCTGGGGGGTGAGGGAGATCTCGGGGACCAGCACGATGGCCGTGCGGCCCCGCTCCAGCGCACGCCTGAGGAGCTCCACATACACCAGCGTCTTCCCCGACCCGGTGACCCCCTGGAGGAGGAAGGGGGGCGGGGCGTCTTCGTCCAGCGCCGCCACCATGGCGTCCAGTGCCCCCTGCTGGTGTGCCGTGAGCGTGTGCCGGGGCGGCGGGGCCACGGGCATGTCGGCGAAGGGATCACGCATGACCTCCTCGTCGGCCACGTCCACCAGACCCTTGGACTCGAGCCCCGAGATCACGCCGCGGCTGAAGCCTGCCTCGCCGGTGAGGTGGGCCAGCTCCACCGCTCCCCCCGAAGCTTCCAGGAGCTCGTACGCCTCCCTCTGGCGGCCGGCCCGGCCGAAGACCTCGTCCCGCTCGGCGAGGTTTCCCAGCTCCCTGGACAGGCGCACGATGCGCTGGGTCTTCACCGGGGGCGGCGACGGCGGCACGGTCTCGTGGGTCAGGACCCCGCGGACCTTGAGGGAGCGGATCTCGGGCCAGATGGAGCCCATCCCCAGGGCGCGCGCCAGCGTCCGCACCCGCTGGGGACCGACCTTCCCCGTCAGAGCCTCGGCGAGCCGGCGCTCCCGGGGACGGAGGTCGTCGGGAAGGGCCGCCCGGATGGCGAGGTAGTCCCGGGAGACGTCGCTGAGCACGGCAGGGACCGCCGCCCGGAGCGTGATCCCCAGGGGCGCCACGTAGTACTCCGCCATCCAGCGGCACAGCGCCAGCACGTCGGCCGGCACGGTGGGGGCGTCGTCCAGGACGTCCAGCACCGGGCGGAGTCCCCTGATGCTCCCTTCTTCTCCCGGACCCACCACCCAGCCGATGCGCTCGTCACGCCGGAACGGGACCAGCACCCGCGCGCCGGCCGGCGGCGGGGGTCCGTCCACCCGGTAGGTGAAGGTCCGGAAGATGGGAAGCGGAAGCGCGACCTCGACCCGGACGTCGGCCCGCGAGCCTCCCGGGCTCAATCGTCGAGGAGCAGGAAGATCTCCCGCTGGATCTCCGACGGCGTCACCACCGGGCCCTCGTCACTCCAGAACACGTTGATCTCGCTGCGCACGCCGATGTCGCCCCCGATGTAGATGCCGGGCTCCACCGAGAAGCCCACCCCGGGGATGATGAGCCGGTCGTCGCGGGTCTCCAGGTTGTCCAGATTCGGTCCCGACCCGTGGAGGATGGTGTCGATGGAGTGGCCGGTGCGGTGCACGAAGTAGTCCCCATAGCCTCGCTCGGCGATGAGGTTGCGGGATACGTCGTCCACCTCGAAGCCCCGAACGTCCTCGCCGGCCTCGAAGCGCTCCTTCAGGAACGTCACGGCGGCGTCCCGGGCGTCGCGCACGGCCTCCCAGATCTCCTGCGTCCGGTCGTCGACGGAGGAGCCCATCACCCCCATCCACGTCTGGTCGGCGGGGACGGAGTCCGGGCGGCCGGCCCAGAGGTCGATGAGGAGGAGCTCGCCCTTCACGATGGTCTCCCCGGCACCCTCCGGCCCGTAGTGCGGATCCGAAGCCGTCCGTCCCACGGCCACGATGCAGTCGGCCTGGTTGGGCAGACCCCGGCGCTGGAACTCGGCCCGGATCCAGTCCGACAGCGCGCCTTCGGTCGTGGGACTGCCGGCCTGGATGGCGTCGGCGGCGCGGCGGAAGGCCTCGTTGGCCACCTCCACCAGGATCTCCGCCGCCTCTTCGTGGTCCTTGCGCTGCTGCGCGGTCCACACCGAGTAGAAGCGGGATACCAGGTTGCCCGACGAGGCGGCCTCCACGCCGGAGCGGAGCACCACCTCGGCCATGCCGGCCGGCAGGTAGTCCAGCGTGGGCACCGCCGCGCCGGGAGAGACCTCCATGGCCAGGCGGCCCCGTCCCTCCAGGAGCTCAGCCAGCGCCGACTCCATCTCCCGCCAGCCCGAATACATCTGCTTGGGCCACGGCCAGTGCCGCCACGATGAGCCTTCGATGGCGTGGATCAGCGCCTGGGGCTCGCCCTCGGCGGGAATGAGAAAGAAGCCGCGCCGGGTGGTCTTTCCCACGTCCAGCATGGCCTTGGCGATGGGGTTGGCCCCCCGGAACTCGTACAGGAGCCATCCCTCCAGCCCCTCGTCCCGCAGCGCCTCCTGGACCTGCCGGATTCCCTCCTCGGTGCACAGCAGCGACTCGCTCATCTCCTCCGGTCCCTTCTCCAATGGTGTGGCATGTCATACGCTCGCCGGCCTTCCCCTGCTCTGCCGCGCCAACGAGCGCTCCCCTCATGATCCGCGCTCGTCCCCTCCGAAGAGGGGAAGCCCCGCGGTCTCTCCGCTGTCCTCCTCCTGCCCACCCCGGTCGTCCTCCGCCCTCCCCGGTGTCGGCGTCCGCGGGCTACGGTCGCCGGACGAGGGCCTCGGTGGCTCCGGCGTGGAGTCCGGGGCCGAAGCTCCGGGCTCCGTGGTCTCGGACGCGGCGGCGCCCTCGTCCGTACTCTCGACGGCCTCCGCCCCCTTCTTGCGGCCCTTGATGAGATCGAGCCCCAGGATCCGCTCCCGGGTGAGGAGCCGGTGGACCTCCCGCTCCCGCTCCAGCACGGTGCGGACGCCCCGCCAGCCCCACCGGGACCACGCTCTCCTCAGGATGCCCACCTTCTCGAAGAGCGAGAAGATCTCGGCGAAGTCGGGGAACGGCTTGGCCAGCCTCGGCTGGAACGACGTCTCGTCGCTGGTCCAGTCCTCGGTGTGGAGGTTCTCCACGCCCGCTTCCCGAAGAAGCCGTTTCCACTCCACCATCATGAGGGGACGGGCGCCGAGATGCTCGGACAGCACCCGGGCACGGGCCTCGTCCACGCGAGCCTTCCACACGAGCTGCACCAGCACGACCACGCCACCTGGCTTGGTGACCCGCACCAGCTCCCGCACGGCGTCGGCCGGGGAGCAGTGGGCCGCCAGACCGATCTCGCCCATGGCAATGTCGAAGATCTCGTCGCGGTACGGCAGCGAGTCGGACGGGGCGGCC